>NZ_JAVRHP010000144.1:0-4828 GCF_031846505.1 Autumnicola edwardsiae | reverse complement strand
AGCTTTTATTAATGCCTATAATCTGATTGATGGTATAGATGGCCTCGCAGCAATAACAGGAATTCTTATTGCCACTGTCTACAGTATTATCTTTTATTTTACAGGGCATCCATACTATGTGCTGGTAGGGGTAAGTCTGGTGGGTGTGCTTACTGCATTTTTACGATTTAATTTCTCACGTGGTCGCAGAAAGATTTTTATGGGGGATTCTGGTTCGCTGGTTGTGGGTCTTATCCTGGCATTTTTAAGCATTAAAATACTGGTAATGGAGCCTTACTCTGTTTTAGTAGAGGAAGGTTATAACCCTGGAAACCGACTCCTTCTAATCGCTTGTGTCCTGTTTATTCCGGTTTTTGATACGCTGCGGGTAATGATCTTACGTACTTTAAACGGGGTAAGCCCTTTTTCTGCAGATCGTAATCATGCGCACCATGTTTTACTGGATCTGGGATTTAATCATGCCAAGGCCAGTCTGGGTCTGGCTTTGTTGAATATTCTGGTAATCACTGTCTACTACAGTTTTTGCGATGTACTATCCAATCTTTGGCTGAGCTTCCTGGTTGTGAGTATGTATGCAGGAACCTTTTTTGCTTTTTCTAAATTAAGGAACAGAAGCGCCCGCAGAGCCAGGCGCCATACCACCAGACATTCTATGGGGTGAAAAACTATATTTTCGTTCTTAAAACTATAGACCAATACCTTCGTAAGGTGTTGTTAATTAAATCTTAAATACTATATTCGCCAAAATTTTCCTGAATGAAATCCCCCAAATTTTTAAAGCCTTTTTTACTGATCATAAGCCTCTTATTAATGACTGCTTCCTGCGTATCACGTAAGGACGTGGTTTATTTTCAGGGATTGGAAACCGCTGAAGCAAAAATAGATACGCAGCAAAAAAGCACTCTGCAGATTAAGCCTAATGATCTCTTAACGATAAGCGTTTCTGCTCCAGAGCAGGAGGCTGCCATGCCTTTTAACCTGCCGGTAATAGGAGTGCCCCAGGGTGGAATGGAAGTTGGCTTAAGTGTAAACGGAAGACAACAACTGCAAACATACCTTGTAGACAGTGAAGGAAATATAGAGTTTCCTATTTTAGGGACTGTTGCTGTTGCAGGTTATAACAGGCAGCAACTTGCCTCTGAGCTCAAGGGGCAGATCAGCGAATACCTGCAGGATCCTATTGTAAATGTACGCCTGGTAAACTTTCAGGTGAGTGTGTTGGGGGAGGTAAATCGCCCCGGCACATTTGAGGTGAGGGACGAATATCTAAGTTTACCCAAAGCCCTTGGTCTCGCGGGAGATTTAAGTATCTATGGACGGAGGGACAATGTTCTGGTAATGAGGGAAGAAAACGGTACTAAAACCCACGCATACCTGGATCTTACCAGTGCAGATATTATTAACTCTCCTTATTATTACCTACAACAAAACGATGTGGTTTATGTGGAGCCCAACGCGGCACAGCGCCAGTCGGCCAGTTATAACCGAAATGCGTCGGTTTACATTTCTATAGCATCAGTATTAGTTTCATTAATAGTTTTAATCGCCCGATAATGGCTCAACAGTATACCCCAAATCGTCCTCAGGAAGAAGAAATTGACCTTAGGGAAGAGCTAGGCAAGTATCTTCGCTACTGGCCCTGGTTTTGTGCAGCGGTCTTTTGCTTTTTAGTTGCTGCTTTCCTGTATCTGCGCTATACCACCCCAACCTACAATACTACTGCAAGCATTATTATAAAAGATGACGAAGGGAAATCCCCTTCTTCTGAACTTGCTGCTTTTGCAGATCTGGGATTAATTGGTGGAATGGGAACCAGCAGTATAGAAAACGAGATTGGCCTTTTAAGGTCAAGAAGAATGATGAACAACACTATTAAAGCTCTGAATGTCAATGTTCAGTTTTTTAATGAAGACAAAATAAGATCATCAGAGTTATATCTCAATATTCCTTACCAGCTAAGTGTACTTCAGTTAAACGAAAAAGCTTTGGAGAGAAGTCTTAAGAATGAGGCGACATCGTTCAGGATAAAACGTGACGGAGAGGGGCTTGTGCTGCAAAACTCAGAAACTGAAGAGCGTTATAATGTAAAATACGGGGAACCTGTAAATTTAGGTTTTGCAGATGTGGTTATTTCCGAAAATGAAGATTTCTCCCTGGAATCACAGGAAGAATTTCCTAAAAATGTCCTGATAAAGTTTTCTACCATAGGAAGTGTGGTGGAGAATTACAGACAAAAGCTCCAGGTAAATTTGACCGACAAGAATTCCAGTCTTATAGAACTTAGTCTTGAAGATCCGGTACAGGCAAAAGCCCGGAATATCCTGGACCAGTTGGTACTGGAATATAACCGGGAAGCTATAGAAGATAAAAACCTGGTAGCAAGAAATACAGCACAGTTTATTGATGAGCGACTGGCGATTATAAATGAGGAGCTGGATTCAGTTGAAACAGGAAAGGAAGAATTTAAAGAGGCCAACCAGCTTACTAACATAGAAGCAGAGTCTGCGCTTTTTATTGAAAACGCCAGTGATTATAATAAAAGGCAACAGGAAGTGGGAACCCAGCTGGAATTAAGCAATGCCATGATAGATTATCTTAATTCTGGTACTAAATCTGATCTTTTACCTGCGAACCTCGGGATTCAGGAAGAAGGGGTGAATCAGCAAATTCAGGAATATAATACTCTGGTACTGGAGCGCAACCGAATCTTGAGTGGTTCTACAGAAAAGAACCCGATAGTGAGACGTTTAAACAGCCAGATTGACCAGATGAAGGCTAATGTTTTACAAAGCCTGCAGCGCATGCGTTCTAATCTAATGATTGCGCAGGAGGATCTGGACAGGCAGGCGGCTTCCATAGGTAACAAAATATCTGCAGTCCCTGCAAAGGAAAGACAATTCAGGGGCATAGAACGACAGCAGAGCATAAAAGAGGCACTGTATCTTTTCCTGTTACAGAAGAGGGAAGAAAACTCCTTATCGCTGGCAGTAACGGCTCCAAAAGCTAAAATCGTAGATCGCGCATACAGCTCAGCAAGTCCTGTTTCACCTAAACCTAAGATAATCTTACTTGCCGCTATAATTTTGGGACTTCTTATTCCATTTTTATTTATTTATGTAAGGAACCTGCTTAACAACAAAGTAAGGAGCAGGGAAGACCTGGAACGGGTGACAAAAGAGATACCGTTGGTAGGGGAAGTTCCTAAACTGGAGGGTAAAAATACAGAGCTTATTGAAAAGAACGACCGGTCTGTACTGGCGGAATCGTTTAGGATACTGGTTACTAATTTACAATACCTGTTGGTAAATGCAGGTAATAAAAAAGAAGGCATATGTCTATTTGTAACTTCTACTGTTAAGGGAGAAGGTAAGACTTTTACAGCGTTTAACCTTGCAATGACCCTTGCCAATAATGGTAAAAAGGTGCTGATAATGGGAGGCGATTTAAGAAATCCGCAGTTACAGCGTTTTGAACAAGGTGCAAAGGAATGGCAGGGGGTAAGTGATTTTCTGGTAAGTGATAGGCTGGATTTATTTTCTCTCATTAGAAGGTCGACGCTACACGAGAATCTGGATCTTTTATCTTCAGGTAGTGTCCCTCCTAATCCATCGGAATTATGGAGGCATGAGAAAACAGAAACCTTGTTCGAAGAAGTCAAAGCGAATTACGATTATGTAATTGTAGATACGGCGCCCTCTATGCTGGTAGCAGATACCTTCCTAATAAACCAATATGCAGACTTAACTTTATATCTCGTAAGGGCCGGATATACCGAAAAGAAACTTTTGGAATTTCCTGTGGATGCAAAGAACGACGGAAAATTGCACGACGTGAGTTTTGTGCTGAACGATGTGGAATCTACATATTTTGGTTATGGTAACAAATACGGTTATAATTACGGGGAAGAGGAGTTGAGCGCATGGGGAAAATTCCGGAGCAAAGCAGCTTTTTGGTAGGCGCAAAAACGACAGGATTTCTGGAAAATATTTCATGTTAAATAGCCATCATCCACCCCAGGAATAAGATAGTCAGGTGTGTTTTTGTTTTGAACCCTTAAAGGCTGCGTAAAGAAAATTTTTCTGAAGACTTACATGTTTTCGCGGACAGCTTTAAATTAAACAATTCCTCCTTTTGGTCCTCCTCCCGAATTCAACCACTTTTCTAACCTCAAATAGAATTAAAAACCCCGTAAACAGTGAAGTTTACGGGGTTTTAGTTTCATTTGTTGCCTTAAAAGTACTCGAGGCGGGAATCGAACCCGCACTTCCGAAGAAACTGGATTTTGAATCCAGCGCGTCTACCAATTCCGCCACTCGAGCAAAACGGATGGCAAAAATAAAAAAAAATCCTTTTAATTAGCGAATTTTAAAAAAATATTCTTCTAAATCAATTTTTCTGATTTTTAGGAGCTTCCTTCTTAGCATGTTATAAAAAAGTAAGCTTATTAAAAACCCCAGTGCTTTTCTCTGTAAATTATACTAGATTTGTTCTTGTTGAATTTTTAAACCCCTTCTTCACCCTACTGCTGAAGGATAAAAATGTTAGTCAATTATGCAGTGGTATGTCTTATATACAAAACCGAAGTGGGAATTAAAAGTTTACGAAAATCTTCAGAAGAAAGACATTAAGGCTTATTGTCCCACGGTTACAGAGGTAAAACAATGGAGCGACCGGAAGAAAAAAATTACGGCTCCTCTCTTTAGATCTTATATTTTCGTTTACCTGGCCGAAAAGGAACGCAGTGAGGTTTTTGAGGTGCCCGGGGTGGTTCGTTATCTTTATTGGCTAGGGAAGCCTGCAATTGTTCGGGATGTGGAGATTCAAACCA
>NZ_JAVRHP010000143.1:0-5174 GCF_031846505.1 Autumnicola edwardsiae | reverse complement strand
CGGTACATCAGAAAAATGGGCTTTCGTCTGAGATCTGCTATTTAAGAGGTCATTTAGGGTTGCGCCAAAAGACAGGGTAGCTTTTTCAGTGCTTCCCTCAATGGCGGGGTCCGATTCCTCTTTACTACAAGAGGTTAAAAATAGCGTCAATGCTAAGATTGACATCATTGTAATTTTGAACTTTTTCATACTTAAAAAATTTAGGTTAAAATATTTAGAATGGTTAATAAAATTTATTTTAAGCTCAGGAGCTCAACGTGCTCCGGAGGTGTATACTATTAATATTGAGGAGCGTCAAAAAGACCAGGATTATCTGTTTCATCATCACAGCCATGAAAGAAATGGAAGTAATCCATATCATATTCTCCATCAAATAATCTTCTAACGTCATTATCTGTTATTACTCCGCTACGAATAACTTCTTCTATGGCTCCATATTCATCTGTTCCACGAATGGTTATTTCTATATAATACTCATCTATACCGTCATTATTGGGTAAAACCATACATAAGGGTTCTGCTGAGTATTCTCCGTTTTCCATTGTGACCTCAGCGAAAAGCTGATCGTAAAGCTGTTCCGCAGCCTCCCCTTCATCATAATTCCAGACATCGACACTATAGGAGGCAACATAATGTCTTCCGTTAGGAGTACAGAAATTTCCGAAGAGGCAAAACTCAAGCAGTTCTTTTTGTTGTAAGTCAAAGAAGAGATAGCCCAACTGCTGTACGTTATCAGGTATACAATTCCCGTCGGAATCTGAAGGTGTTGGAACACAATCTCCTCCTTCAGGACCGCAATTCAGGAAGAACTGCAAAAATCTCAGATCAGAATCTTCTGTTGTTTCATCATCATCAGTATTCCTTAAAGTCTCTATCATCTCCCAGGTTAAATAACCACCCTGTACGACTTCACCGTCTTCTATGTCTCCATAATTTTCCGGCCAATCCAGCAGAGTTAAACTGAAATAAAGATATTCCTCATCATCTGCTTCTCCAAATTGTGGCGAGGGTATAACTACACATAACGGTTCAGCATAGTATTCGTTATCGTCATTTTGTCCCAGCTGGGGAGTAACCGGATTTTCCTGCGGATATAGTTGAATATCGTCCTCTCCGTCTCTAACATAGAACAATTCCAGACTATAATTTGCCATATACACTTCTCCATCCAGGCATAAATTTGCAGCTATACAAAACTCATAAAGCCTTTTTGGGATTAAATCAAAAAACGGATATCCATAATTGTTAACCACTCGATCATCAAAACAAATCACTTCTACTTCAACATATTTTTTGACACCTGCAGTAAGAGTAACTGAAAGAGGAAGAGGATTATCAACATACTCGCTATAAGTTCCCATATCCCCCTCATCCCTTGGAGCAACCCAGAGTACTTCATCATTAGCATCGTAAATTACAAATTCCTCTAGTTCATAGTCATCTGGAACCAACTCCAGGTCTTCGGAATAGTCGGTGTAATACTCCACGTTACCATCCCCATCCAAATCATCTGACAAAACATTGAGAGTAACAACCGGCAAATCTTCCCCGTCTAAAGAAAGGACAATATGCACCGTTGCAGGATCTTGACCTGAACATTCAGGAGATTCAGAAAACGGAGCTTGATTTTGCCTGCCGTTCAATAAATCCTGAAGAGCCATTCCAAAAGATAAGGTTGCAGTATCAGAAGAAGGTACTGGTACATTATTATCTTCCCCGCTACAGGAAAAGAGCAGTACCGCCAGAGTAGCAACGTAAAATGAAGATAAGTCTAAGTTTCTCATAGTTGTATTGTTCTTCTTAAGTATGCAGGTTTGACCTTTAACACAATCATCTTCTTATATAAGACAAATTATTTCTGTAATTACTGGAGCAATATATCAGTGACAAAATAAGATTAAGAAGTAGGGGTGACTTTTCTTATTTTGATATAAATGTAACGCTATTGAGGCTTTAAAAAAATGGGGGAAAACCCGTATATTCTGTTTTACTTCAATTTTCATCTGTTTTCATCTTTCACGCAAAGCTTTGCAACCTATACTTGCAATAAAGAACTGACTTTTCATTATTCCTTTAGTAAGGTTTTCAGGAGACACCTACTTCTACAAGATTATGATTTATTGCATAAATTATGCTCTCCAGCATAGTATCAGAATTTGTTTTTTTAATAATGTTTGATCGGTGCTTTTCTATAGTCTTGGTAGA
Organism: Autumnicola edwardsiae; assembly: GCF_031846505.1. Classification (NCBI taxonomy): domain Bacteria; kingdom Pseudomonadati; phylum Bacteroidota; class Flavobacteriia; order Flavobacteriales; family Flavobacteriaceae; genus Autumnicola; species Autumnicola edwardsiae. Next base: position 2,969 of record NZ_JAVRHP010000143.1, on the reverse strand, counting down.
TATAAAAAGTGTACTTGAAATCTCTTTTGTTTTATATCCCTTGCATAATAGTTTAATGATTTCCTTTTCGCGCTTGGTAAAACTACAATCACAAAAAGTATTATTTCCCTCCACACACTCCTCTATAGCTGTTGGCTGTAAACCTTCTATTTTATCGTCCAAATATTCAGGCCCTGAAAAATCTATCGTAATAATAAATTGATTATCCAATCCTCTCTTTAGCTTGGAAAAATGTATGGTGGCATTTCTTGTTTTATTATTGTTTAATAAAAGTCCGGTTTTCATACTTTCCCGCATATATTTCCCTCTCGAGAAGTTCCTGAGGTTTGCCTCTAATTTTGACCTGTCTTCTGCTTTAACAAAATCCGTTAGCTTATGAGACGTAGTCTTTCCTGGTCTGAAAAGTTGTCTAAACTCATCATTTAGTGCCAGAACGTTATTTTGTTCCAACAGTAAAACCGGCTTTCGAATGGAATTGAACATACCCATAAAGCAGTCTTTCCAATAATTGGAGAGAGAATTATTTTCATTTACTTTGCTAATAATCATATCACAAATACTATCAAGTGGAGTGCTTTTTAGAATGAAGTCATCTATAACTTCACCAAAACTCTTCACCATATCGTCGTATGCCTCGTCCGGTATTAACATAAACAACCAACTCTTAGCGAGAAAATGTGTAGACCTGAAATTTGGGATGTTTTTTGTGTCGCCGCAACATCCTAATGGAGAATTGTCTATAAAAATAAGATCAGGCATAAGATCCATTGCAACACTGTAGCCTGCATGAATCGATTCTACATGTACAACATCAAATTGAAGACTTAGATGTTCCCTTATCTCCAGGAACAACTTCTTATTTATCGAAATTAGAAGCAGTTGTTTTTTTTCACTCATCCCTATAATCATTTATTATCTTTTATTGCCTAAAAGATTTGATATCATTTAAACTATATAGTCAAAATGCTATTAGATTAAGAATATCTTAATTATCGGGGAGATATATTATTAATTATTCAATGATCAAATATAGATTAAAATTAAAATTCTTTACAAAAAAATAGGGTAATATAATACTGACATCTACCAAGTTAAGACTACGGTTAAACTTCTTAAATTAACAGTCCTTCAACCCTATTTTAGAATTATTATCTATTCCTTAATAAAATTTTAACTTTTTTGGATTTTCCGTTTAAAGCTCTTTTTAATGAAATTTACTGTTTTTCGTTAAGGAATGGATAACATGGAAATAAGGGGAAAGAGAAATAACTTTACCTCTAAATTAACAATACCTGAATTAAGCCTGCTTTTTAATTAGCAACACTTTAAGTACCTTTGCCACCTTGATTTAATTTATGACGGAAAGCGAGAATAATATTGAAGTTTTTGGGGCAAGAGTCCATAATTTAAAGAATATTGATGTTAGCATTCCCAGGGAAAAACTAGTTGTTATTACAGGTCTCTCGGGATCTGGAAAATCTTCCCTGGCTTTTGATACTATTTATGCTGAAGGACAAAGAAGATATATTGAAACCTTTTCTGCTTATGCACGTCAGTTTCTGGGAGGCCTGGAAAGACCCGATGTGGACAAAATTGAAGGACTCTCCCCGGTTATTGCCATCGAACAAAAAACCACCAGCAAAAATCCCAGAAGTACAGTAGGTACAATTACAGAAATCTATGATTTCCTGAGATTACTTTTTGCCCGTGCTGCCGACGCCTATAGCCATAACACGGGAGAAAAAATGATAAGTTACACAGATTCCCAGATTAAGGATCTTATCATTAATAAATTTAACGGAAAAAGAGTAAATATCCTTGCGCCTGTGATAAGGTCCAGAAAAGGCCATTATCGGGAACTTTTCGAGCAAATCTCCAAACAGGGATTTGTAAAAGCAAGAATTGACGGAGAAGTGCGGGATATTGTGAAGGGGATGAAACTGGATAGATACAAGACCCATGATATAGAAATCGTCATCGATCGCCTGCAGATCGATGATAAGACAGATGGACAAAAACGCCTCAACGAAAGCATCAGAACCGCAATGTATCATGGAGATGATACTTTAATGATTCTCGATCACGAAACTGATGAAATAAGGTATTTTAGTAGAAATTTGATGTGCCCGACTACTGGAATTTCCTATCCCAATCCCGAACCTAATACCTTTAGCTTTAATTCCCCTAAAGGTGCATGTCCCGATTGTAATGGAATAGGAACCTTGTATAAGGTGAATATTGATAAAATCATTCCAGACAATAAAAAGTCTATAAAAAATGGAGCGCTTGCACCACATGGTCCTCAGAAAAAGAACTGGATCTTTTCTCAACTGGAATTAATTGCTGAAAGGTTTGACTTTAAACTAACAGATCCTGTCTCGAAGATTCCAAAAGAGGCATTACAAATGATACTTTACGGAGGAAAAGAAAAATTCTCTAAAGAATCCAAAACTCTTGGGATTACCAGAGAGTTCAAAATTGATTTTGAAGGTGTCGCGACTTTTATAGAAGCTACCTATAATAATAATGACTCTACTTCCCTTAAGCGTTGGGCCAGAGAATACATGGATAAAATTGAATGTCCCACCTGTGATGGCAGCCGACTAAGGAAAGACTCGTTGTACTTTAAAATAAATAGTCAGAACATTGCAGATCTTGCACAAAAAGACATTACAGATCTTGCCGATTGGTTTGAAGGGCTTGAAAATAAACTCAGCGAAAAACAGCAATTAATCGCTTCTGAAGTTATTAAGGAAATAAGAACCAGATTGCAATTTTTAACAGATGTCGGCCTAACCTACCTTTCGTTGAACAGAGGATCAAAATCACTTTCAGGCGGGGAAGCCCAGAGAATCAGGTTGGCAACACAAATTGGTTCGCAACTGGTAGGAGTCCTTTATATCCTGGATGAGCCAAGTATCGGGCTGCATCAGCGGGATAATGAAAAATTGATAAACTCTCTTGTTTCC
>NZ_JAVRHP010000142.1:0-5180 GCF_031846505.1 Autumnicola edwardsiae | reverse complement strand
AGTTTCACCACGAATTCACGAATAACTTCTGGGAGCTTCCGTAGAAAACTTTTCAGGGAGTGTCCTGATTCTTATTTCCTGTTTTCTGGTTCAGTTTAATGTGAACGATCCAAAATAGTAATTTTCGACCTTTGTAAGTACGAAGTAAGAGGGACGAGTGTACGAAGTTTTTTTTTATCTCTTTCCTCTCAAAGTGCGGTGCTGAATTGACAATTATCGCTCTGAAGTTTCACCACCAATGCACTAATAACCTCTAAATGTTTCCGTAGAAGAATATTTTAGAGAGTATCCTGATTCTTATCTCCTGTTTCCTGGTTCAGTTTAAAGTGAACGATCCAAAATGTCAATTATCGATCTTCAGATCTTTCTGTGGCTAAGAATTAAGAATGTTCTCTTTTAAATATAGAGTATAAAAAAAAGCCCCAATTTGGGGCTTTTTTAAGTAAAAATGGTTGGTTAGTTGGTTTCTCTAATTCATGATTGTGAACTCACTTCGCCTGTTTTGGGCATACTGCGCTGCAGTACATCCTGTTGGCGCTGTACAATCGTTAAGTGGCATACTCTCACCATATCCTTTAGAAGTTAACCTGTCTCTTGAAATTCCGTTTTCTACCAAATATTCTAATGTGGCAGCGGCACGTCTTTCAGAAAGACCCATATTGTATTGGTCGCTTCCTCTGGCATCGGCATGAGAGCCTATCTCGATCTCCAGTGTTGGATATTTATTCATTATAGCTACGACCCTGTCTAAAGTTGCTTCAGATTCTGGTTTAATTGTAGCCTTATCAAAGTCGAAATAGATATTTCCTACATCACGAAGTTGTTGTCTTCCTGTTTCCAGGTTGGTTTCCCTGTCTTCAAAATCTACAACCGGAGGCTGGTAATCTTCCCTGGTGAAGGTGTAAAGATTATCGCTTCCTCTTCTGTTTGAAGCAAAGAAGCCCCTGGATTCTCCTTCTCTAATAACAAATGCGAAATCATCATTCCCGCTGTTCACTGAAGAACCTAAATTTTGTGATTCAGAAAAGGTATCCTCACTTCTAAAGATATCAAGGTTACCAAATCCCTGGTGCCCGTCTGATGCAAAGTAGAGTACATCTTCCTCACTAATAAATGGGAATTGTTCGCGTTGTGAAGTATTTACTCCTGCACCAAGATTTTCGGGTGATCCAAAAGTACCGTCTTCATTTACATCTACAACATAAATATCAAAAGATCCCATGGAGCCTGGCATGTCACTCGCAAAATAGAGTTTTGTGCCGTCCTTGCTAAGGCTTGGATGCTCTACCGAATATTCTTCGCTGCTAAAAGGTAGTTTTTCCGGTTCTGACCATGCTCCATCTACCATTTCAGACTTAAAGATGCTAATATGCGCAACTCTTAATCCGCTGGTATCTTTTACCCTCTTCTCATTTGTACGGTCAAAATATACCGTTTGGCCATCTTGAGAAAAAGTTGCAGAACTCTCGTGCTCGTCTGTATTAATCACGTCAGAGAATAAAACAATATCATTTAATTCTCCTTCTTCAGAAATTGAAGCACTGTAAAGATCCAGAGTTGGTCTTTTGTTCCAGGGATAAATAGGACGCTCCTGGTTTCTGGTTGAAGCAAAAGCTACTCTGTCGCCAAAATAGGAAATACCAAAATCTGCTGAAGCGCTGTTGTTCATGATTTGGTTTGTAGTGTATACATGTGGTACTGTGGTGTCCAATTGCTTTTCAAATTCTGAAAAGTCAACATCAGTTCCTTTATAGTTACTCATGTATTCGTTTGCCTGCTCATATTCCCCGGTTCCCATAAGTGCATTTGCATATCTAAAATGGTATTCGGGAGAGACATTAGCCTCATGTCTTAAGAACAACAGTCTGTAAACTTCTGTTGCATTGGACATTTGGTTGGTGTAAAAATAAGCATCTCCAAGGTTTTGAAGGACTTCCTGATTTTTGTCAGAAACATCTTCATAAGCAGCGGCCGCATCAACGTAGGCACGCTGAACAAAAAATTTGTCGGCTTTCTTGATTTCAGAACTTTGTCCGAAAGCAGAAATGCTAACTAGTGTTAATAAAATAGTTCTATATATATTTTTCATGTTATGCAGTTTTTAGAAGAATCGGGGTGATTTGTCGTATCCTTTGGTAAGTCCGAAAAGATCAAAATCAAATAATACCATGATCTCATGGGTTCCGTCGTTGTAGTCACCTAAGTTGGAAGTGGTGTAATCGTACGCATAACCTATGCGGAGTTGCGGTGTGATTTTAAAGTTTACCAAACCGGTAACAGATTCGTTAAACCTATAACCAATTCCTGCTTCCAGGCGCTCATATAAAAGTACGTTTGCCGTAGCATCTACAGATAATGGAGCACCCTCAACGCCTCTGGCCATAAAGGCAGGTTTTAGTTTAACATTCTCGCTTAAATCAAAAACATATCCCCCTGTAACGAAATAATGGATATTTTCTTCTCCTAATGCCGTAATACCCTGTTCGTTTTCTAAATGTTTAGAAGTAAAAAGATTTGGGGCAGATAAGCCTAAGTAATAATTATCGCCAAACCAAAATGCTCCAACCCCAAAAACGGGAAAAACCTCGTTGATGTTTTCAAACGCTGGATCATCCTGATCATTTACTATAATTCCTGCAGTATTGGAATCGAATGTGGATAAACCGGCTTTCACCCCAAAAGAGAGGTTACTGGTTTCTCCCGCAGGAAGAACATAAGCGAAATCTGCGGTTATGTTATTTTCTTTTATCCAGCCTCCAACTTCGTCGTGAACTATAGTTAAACCTAATTCTACTCTGTCACTAACCGGAGTGTGAGCGAAGAAATTGGCGGTGCTTGGCGCACCGTCAATTCCTACCCACTGAGATCTGTAAATTCCTCCCAGGTTAAGCATACCGGGATCGTCGGTAGCATAAGCCGGGTTCACAACACTCATGTTATACATGTACTGAGTGAAGAGCGGATCTTGTTGAGACATACCCTTAAGAGAGAAAAGGATAATGCCTGCGAATATTAAATATTTTGTTATTTTTTTCATTTCTATCTAGTATTTATCCTGATTATCTACTTAAGTATATTTTTCCTTGCGTTGGAGGTGTAGTCCCATCGTTAAATTCGATGATATAGAAATAAACTCCTACAGGTAACACATCATCACCAAGGCTTCCAGATTCGGTAGATGTACCGTCCCACTCGGGAGTACTGGCGTTTCCTTTATAAACAGTGTTACCCCATCTGTTAAATATCTCAAGGCTGTAATTAGGATATTCTTCTTCAATGTTTTCAACGATAAAGAGATCGTTTCTTCCGTCGTCATTTGGTGAAATTCCTTCAGGAAAAACTAAAGGACAATCTTCCAACTGTACCGTATATTCAAGTCTTTGTGAACTTTCACATTCTGTTACATCATCAAATAAGGCTGCGTAATATGTAGCACCATCTTCAAGTGGAGTGTTAAGGCTTAAAGCATCACTTCCATCTTCAGAAGCATACCATCTGATATCTCCCGGTTCATTAATTGCAGCATTTAAATCTAACAAGGTGTAGTCCTCAAACTCACAAAGTTCAAGCTGAGACTGGTCTATTGTTGGAGCAGGAGCATCGTTAATAGCAACCATGATTATTGCCGCTTCAGAAACGCATCCACCTTCTGCACTCATGTCGGTAACGTAGTAAGGCTGTTCTACAAGTAAATCTGCAGGGTCTAACTCGTCTGTTAACTCCATGTTTGAGTAGTAAGTGATATTATCTCCGGCAACACCAAGATCTGCAACGGTTGCACCTTCTATAGCACAGAAAGTAAGATCTGATACTGTTGGTGCATCTGGAGCAACAATAACATTTACAGCTACTGTAGATGTACTTGTTCCGCAGCGTTCATCGTCAGATGCTACTGAATAAGTTACCTCATAAGAGCCTTCATCATAATTTGCAGGATCAAAAAGACCATCGGCAATAGTATCGTCACCTAAAGTGAACGTACCATCCATATCTGCATCTGCAGATAGTTCCTCAAAAAGGTTGCGCTGACCGTCGTTATTACATAGAGATATTTCCATGTTTTCACCAGCGTTAGCTGATTCCAGGATTACTACAGTTATAATAGCCGAATCTGAACAGTTACCATCACCTGTGCTTACAATATAAGTTACAATGTAAGTATCGGGTTCATATTGTGACGGCTCCAACATTCCGTTGGCAATTGTATTGCCATTAAGAGTGAATCTTCCGCCCATATCTGCTTCTTGTCCAAGAAGGCTGAATAAATCCTGTGTTTCTTCATTCTGGCAAACAATTAGATCTTCCTCCGGGTCTGGACCTGCACTAGGAACACCTGTTACAGTTACGAAAAGTGATGAGGAATCTTCACCGCATTCATTTTCTGCCGGAACGGTATAGATAAACTCGTAGATACCCGGATCAAATTGTGAAGGATTTATCATTCCATCTTCAACAATATCTCCGTTGTACGTAAATTCTCCATCCATGTCCACATTGTCATCATCTAATCTGGAGAAAAGATTCTGTCTACCTGCATTCTGGCATACCGTATAGGTAAGGTCCATTCCTGCAAATGCAGCATCCTGTACAGTAACCGTAAAAGTTATTTCGGCAGAACCTGTAACACAAGATAATTCTTCTTCGTTTAAAGAATAAGTGATCTCATACTCACCTGGGCCCATTGTTCCCGGATTAAATGTGCCATCTTCATATCCTTCAAAAGTTCCGAACTCCGGATTGTCTCCAATAAAATCGGTTAGATCCTGAACACCTGCATTTTGACAGATTGGAGCAGGATCGTCCACTTCTGTTAATTCAGCGGCAATTTCATCTATAATTGTTACTTCAATATTCGTAGACGATTCGCATCCTCCGTTAAAAACAGTATAAGTGGTTTCAAAAACCTGAGAAGGCGTTGTTGGATTAGCAAGGTAAGCAGCAATTTGAGATGCCACTACTTCCACAGCTGGCGAAAATTCACCTGTTAAATCTACAGTTCCCTCTTCCTCTAATAAATCGTTAAAGAGTGAAACGGCATCATCAGGGTTCTCGATTAATTCAAGAACTTCTGCTATACAGTAAGTGCGGTCGATTAATGTTACCTCGTTTGAACCTACTGTTACTTCTATTTCAAAAGTAGTAGAGTCTATTCCAGTCACACATTCTAATTCATCACCATT
>NZ_JAVRHP010000141.1:0-5216 GCF_031846505.1 Autumnicola edwardsiae | reverse complement strand
CGAAATCCAGGGTAATTCTTCTACCGTTGACGGTGTTCCGGAATATAGTACCGGCACTTTTACTCCTGAATCGCAAATTGGTTTCCATGGAGGGGCTTTTATTGAAATGAGGTTTGGTAAATTTCTTATTAGACCTGAAGCTCTATATATTTCTTCTGAAACAGAATTTACTTTGGTAAACAGTACATCTTCTTATACTGTTGATCAACTCACCATACCTCTACTAGTGGGCTATAATGTTTATGGTCCTATAGATGTATATGCAGGACCTGCGTATAACAATATTATAGAAGCCTCTCTGGAAAATACTGCGGATGCTATAGTTGTACAAAACTCTCCTTTGGCAATTCAGGCGGGAGTTAAGGCAGGAGTAGGACGTTTTGAGTTGGATCTGCGTTATTCCCATAGTCTGGCTTCTGAGGACATGCAGCCCATAGATGTTCAAAATGACAATACAGTTACAGGAGGGGTGAACCGAATGGACGGCGTAAACCTGGCCGATTTTGACGGCAGGTTACATCATGTTCTCCTAAGCCTTAGCTTTAAACTTTTTGACAGCTCTGCCAATCCCCGCAGACGAAGTGGAGGATGTTATTTCTAAGTATGAAACCGCTTTTTATATATCTAAAGAGGAAAGAAAGGAATACGATTTTCAGTAAACTCTGGAGATAACAGTTTCTTCCTTCCTGATTGGTCTTATCATTTGTTATTATTACGCCAGGAATTTTTTATCAGGGCCTCTTTAATAGCTGTTTTTCCGTATTAACTTTGCTATGGAAAAGCTTGGGAAATGATCAAAGGACTAAAGCTTCCGGTTCTCCCTATTGAAAACATCAAACTCTCTTGACACGCAGGTTATTTTGTTCTACCTTTTATAATCTACTGAAAAAATGCTGTAGTTGCTATTAGTGGTTTTTGCGCTAAGGTTACCCCTATTCAAAGGTATTTTCCTTCACCAAATTGCCTGAGAAAGAGTTCTCATTCTATTACGGATTATGTTTCTGGTAATTTTTAAAAAAATTGAATTACAGAATCTGATGAAATTTCAAATCATGAGAACTGTTCCAAGGATGTTAAGAATTTCATTCTTATAGAGTTTTACAGCTCACTAATCACAAATACCATTATTCTAAAGACAGGATCAAAAAACAAAGTTTTTGGCCTTTAGTCCGGAAAAAAATAGCCACTCTTTCATAGTTCCCGATTTTCTGTTTTTTAAGTGAACTCTTTTTACAAGATTATAAGATCAGAGATAAGGTAAAAATCTTTCATTTTTTTCCTACTTCGGAAGGAATTCGCGTTTTTAAGAAAATATGTTAAAATTCTACGAGTTCGTCATAGATTAAAATTTACCGTTTATCGGATGGCAGATTTGCCGGAGAAGTTTGAAGAGCTAAAATTGCTGTTGTGGACGCAAATATTTGGATTTTAACGCTTTGTCATTCTATTTTTATTAACAGTCATAAAGCTCCTAAAATTGCTTAATTATTAAAAAATTGCTCATTATTGATGAAATATTTCAATTTTTCATCCTTTAGCCCACTTTTTCTATTCTTCTGAATCTTGTGCTACGAAAAATTTAACACAATCAAAATGTGGACCTCATGAAAAAATTATAATCTTAGTAAGGAAGAAAAAGATCAATTTTTTATGTCCCCAAAGATCTTTTTTTCGACCCTATTTTTAGGATATTCCCCACAAAGCAATAATAAAATGTAAGGCCAAAAATGGGACTTACAGCGGCGAAGCCATAGAAATTTCTAATTGTACTCCCCAAAGATCAATAATTAAAAAGAAATTAAAATAAAGTACTCAATTTTTTTCATTACCTGATCTGAAAAACCAGATATCTTAAGCATCTGATCTGAAGCAAACATTGATGAAAATATCATCTAGAAAACTGTACAAACTAATACTGAAATAGGAACATGAAAGTCAAAAATATATGCTGTATAGGAGCAGGCTATGTTGGTGGACCTACAATGGCCGTAATTGCTCAAAAGTGTCCGGAAATTAACGTCACTGTCGTAGATATTAATGAAGATCGAATTGCGGCCTGGAACAATGAGGATGTAGAGAAAATCCCTGTTTATGAACCCGGCCTACCTGCTGTAGTTAAGGAAGCAAGAGGTAAGAATTTATTCTTTTCGACCAACGTTGATGCCGCTATAGATGCTGCTGAATTAATATTTATATCTGTTAATACTCCCACAAAAACCTACGGAATAGGCAAAGGAATGGCTGCAGATCTTAAATGGATAGAATTATGTGCCCGGCAAATAGCACGTGTATCCAGGACGGACAAAATAATTGTAGAGAAATCTACCTTGCCTGTTCGCACTGCAGCTGCTTTACGGGAGATATTGGACAACACCGGAAATGGTGTAAAGTATCAAATTTTATCGAATCCCGAATTTCTTGCAGAAGGAACTGCAATACAGGACTTATTAAATCCAGATAGAGTTTTAATAGGAGGGGATGTCCAGTCTACAGAAGGGCAGGAAGCAATTTCTGCCCTATCGGGTATATATGAAAAATGGGTGCCGAAATCAAAAATATTAACTACAAATGTCTGGTCTTCCGAACTTTCAAAACTAACTGCTAACGCTTTCCTTGCTCAGCGGGTTTCCAGCATAAACGCAATGTCAGAACTTTGTGAAGTAACAGGGGCAGATGTGACTGAAGTAGCAAAAGCAATTGGAATGGACTCCAGAATTGGTTCTAAATTCTTGAATTCATCCGTAGGTTTTGGAGGCTCCTGTTTTCAGAAAGATATCCTTAACCTGGTTTATATTGCTCAATCCTTTGGTTTAAAGGAAGTAGCCGAATATTGGGAGCAGGTGATTATTATGAACGACTATCAGAAAAAAAGATTTGCAGCAAATATCATACAAACTCTGTATAATACCGTTTCAGGAAAAAAAATAACCATCCTTGGGTGGGCTTTTAAAAAGGATACTAATGATACGAGAGAATCAGCTGCCATCTATGTGGTAGATCATTTGTTAAACGAGGAGGCAAATATTACCGTGTATGATCCTAAAGTACAGTCAGAACAAATATTTAGTGATCTGGATTACCTTAAAAGCAGAAGTAAAGAAGCAAATAGGTCAAACCTTAAAGTAGTTCATGACCCGTACGAAGCATGCAAAAATTCCCATGCCATAGCGGTACTTACGGAATGGGAAGAATTCAAGGGTTATGATTGGGAAAGGATATATCAAAATATGCTGAAACCGGCTTTTGTTTTTGACGGTCGAAACTTGCTTGATATTCAGGAGCTGATAAAGATCGGTTTTGTGCCAAAGGGTGTTGGAAAACCAGAATTTATGGAATCTTTTGCTGCCAAACCGGCAATGGTTGGTTAATGCTGCTTTTTCATTATTTTCTATAACTTAAACAAGTTATTGAGTAGGTACTAATTCTTAAAAGATTTTATGATGCAAGTTTCACATGTAATTTTAACAGGAGGAGTTGGAAGTAGGTTATGGCCTCTGTCCAGGCAGTCCAATCCTAAACAATATCTGGAGATATTTTCAGAAAAATCTTTATTTGAACTGGCAATTGAAAGAAACAGGCCCTTCTCAAGAAAATTAATTATAGTAGGTAACCGGGGTAACAGGGAGCTTTCAGAAAGAATATTAAGAAAAACCAACCAGGCTACTTATACAAATATAGTAGAGGCAACACCACGTAACACGGCACCGGCAATTGCTTTTGCTGCTTTTTCTGCAGATCCTGACGACCTCCTTTTGGTGACCCCGGCAGATCATATTATACAGGAAGGGGAAAGTTATACCGCAGCGGTTAAGAAAGCTACAGAACTTGCCAAAGAGGATTACCTGGTCACTTTTGGGGTACAACCAACAACGCCTGAAACAGGATATGGTTATATAGAATTTGATGGAGATAAGGTCGTTTCTTTTCGGGAAAAGCCGGATAAAGACAACGCCAGGGCTTTTTTGAAGGCTGGGAATTTTTTGTGGAATAGTGGAATGTTCTGCTTTAAAGCAAAAATTTTTCTTAGCGAACTAGAGAAGTTTGCTCCGGAAGTATACCAAAAATCCCTGGAGGCCTGGCAAAATGCTGAAAATGACGTTCTTGATTTAGATATGTCAATGCATATACCTTCTATAAGTGTAGATTACGCAGTGATGGAAAAAAGCGACAGGATCAAAGTGGTTCCGGCCGGTTTCGAATGGAGCGACATGGGTTCTTTTGAAGCAGTATATGAATATTTTAAGTCTAATGGCTATACTATGGATTCCAATGCCAATATGCAGCTCGGCGAAATAAAACCCACCTTCTTTGTGGGTGTGAACAATTGCATTTTTATTTCTACAAAAGATGCAAACCTGGTAGTTTCCAAAGAAGCTTCGCAGGAGGTAAAAGCAGTTTATTCATATCTGGAAGAATTTCATCCAGACTTAATTCGATAACCTAACACGAAGTCCTTTGTAGATTCCGATAGATGCTGAAAGGGATGGGTGTTTTTCTTTATAATTAAACAATATGAAAAGAATTTTAGTTACCGGAGGAGCGGGCTTTATAGGTTCTCACCTCTGTAAGAGACTTCTGGATGAGGGAAATGAAGTAATTTGCCTGGACAATTATTTTACCGGAAGCAAAAAAAATATAATTCCCCTTATGGAGGAGCCTTACTTCGAGATGATACGTCACGATGTTACTATTCCGTATATGATTGAAGTGGATGAAATTTACAATTTGGCCTGTCCGGCTTCACCTGTACACTATCAATATAATTCTATTAAAACTATAAAAACTTCTGTAATGGGGGCTATTAATATGCTGGGACTTGCAAAAAGGGTAAAAGCCAGGATTTTACAGGCAAGTACCAGCGAAATTTATGGCGATCCGGAAATGCATCCTCAGCCTGAAAATTACTGGGGGAACGTGAACCCCATAGGACCGCGTTCCTGTTACGATGAGGGTAAGAGATGTGCGGAAACTCTTTTTATGGACTACCATCATCAGAATGGTGTGGATGTAAAAATTGTGCGCATTTTTAATACGTACGGGCCTAACATGAATCCTGATGACGGTCGTGTGGTTTCAAATTTCATAGTTCAGGCTTTAAAAGGAGAAGATATTACCATCTTCGGTGATGGTCAGCAAACCAGATCTTTTCAATATGTAGATGATCTTGTGGAAGGCATGGTGAGAATGATGGCTACAAACAATTTTACCGGACCTGT
>NZ_JAVRHP010000140.1:0-5463 GCF_031846505.1 Autumnicola edwardsiae | reverse complement strand
TCATACTGAAGTCACTGCTGAAGATCTTTCAGAAAAACTGCAGGCTTTTACCAGGAAAATTCAGGCGTTACAGGAGCAGAAAAAGGAAAAACTGAGTGAATATTCTTATCAGAAGTCCCGGTTTTTATCAGAATTAAGAGAAGTTTCGTTTCAGCTTAATGAAAAAAACCTTTCGGAAAGTCTCCGGCAATTAAAGGAGCTGAAAAAAGAAGCAAGTCGAAAATTGGCAAATTTGAGTGCCGACCTTAAAGCACTGGATCTTCAGCATCCTGAAAAAGAGAAAAAGCAACTTCAGCAACATTTAAAACTGGCACGGGAAGCGACACGGGATTTCTATAATATCGAAAAAACTTCAGAAGAAATTGAAAAATTAACTTCTGAAAAGGAAATTATTGCTCCAAAACTTAAAAACCTTCCTGAAGAGATCGAAAAAGCCGAAAATACTTCAGAAAAGCTTAAAAATCTGCTGGAAAATCTGAATTTAAAAAAGGAAAATCAACTTTTAAGAGCAAGCCTGGAAGAACACCGGCTGAATTTAAAAGACGGGGAAGCCTGCCCTTTATGTGGCGCGCTGGAACATCCTTTTGCACAGGATTTACCCGCAAAAGATGATTCTCTGGACCGGGAAATTGCCAAAACTGAGAAAGAATTGCAGGAATGGACCAGAAAACTGAATTCTGCAAGCCTGAATTATAAGATTTTGAAGGAGCGGCTGCAGGAACTGGACGAAAATCTGAAAGCTGCAGTAAAAAAGGCCAATCATCAAAAACTGCAATTTTCGGCAAAATATGCGGTGCTCCCCAAAGCTGAAAATAGTGAGGGCTGGGAAAATAATTGTACCGCATATGAAAATCTGCTAAATCAACTTGAGCAGTACGAAAAAGGGCAAAAAACAGCATCAGCAATTTCTGCAGGAATTCCTGCTCTCCAAAAACTTATAGAAATCCTGCAGGAAGGGAAGGAACTAAAGCAAAAACTTGACAAGTTTTATAAAGGAGATGATGTTTATCGTGATAGTCAGCAGTTTCAAAATAGCTGGATACGCAATTTGGAAGAAAAGAAGAATTTAACTGCAAAACACGAGGAAATCGGGAAAACTTCCGAAGAAAAAGAGGCTGCAAAATCCCAAATAGAAGCTGCACTTTCTCCCAAAGTTAGCGGGCAAGGCTTTGAAGCTATTGAGGATGCATTTAACGCGCTAATGCCAGATACGGAGTGCAATGCGCTGCGCTCTAAACGGGAAACTGTTCAAAAGCAAATTGATACTATTTCTGCTTCACTAAATATTCTAAATGCGCAATTGGAAACTTCCAAAAAAATGGATGTCGAAAAAGAAAGAGAGGCTTTAATTAAGGAACTTGAAGCGCAAAAAGAAAAACTTCAGAATATAAGCGACGAGTGCAAAGAAATTGACCGGATCATTAAAAATCATGATGAAAACGTGGAGCGCCTGGCAACATTAAAATCTGAAATTGCCGAAAAAGAGAAGCAGACCAAAAGATGGCGGCTGCTAAATGAGTTGATTGGGGATTCTAAGGGTAAAAATTTCAATGATTTTGCCCAGGATTTAAGCCTGGGTCAGTTACTGCAGCTCGCCAATGTACGCCTAAAAGATCTTAGCGATCGTTACTACATAGATAAACCCGAAGAGGAGGAAGACGATGGGCTTGTAGCTATAGACGAGCATATGGGCGGGCAGCGACGTTCGGTAAAAACACTTTCCGGAGGAGAAACTTTTATCCTGAGCCTTTCGATGGCTTTGGCGCTTTCTGATCTGGCGTCTAAAAATGTGGAAATAAACAGCCTTTTTATCGATGAAGGTTTTGGAACGCTGGATCCTGAAACACTGGATCAAACACTGGATACACTGGAAAAACTGCAGGCCGAATCATCAAAAACCATCGGAATTATAAGCCACGTAGATTCGCTGAAAGAACGTATTGCAACTCAAATTCGGTTAACCAGAAACGGACAGGGATACAGTAGTCTGGAAGTGAATTAGTTGGTAGGCTGTAGACGATAGACGGTAGTAGTTAAAGAGTTAAAAAGTGAAAAAGTGGAAAGTGAAGAGTATACAGTTCAATTTTTTGCCGGGACATACTTATTAGCTTATGAAAGTGAAGAGTTAAAGAGAAAAAAAGTGAAAAAGTGAGACTGATATTTATACTGCCGATAAAGGAGCTACCTTTTAATTTGTTTTTTTCTTATATCAGCAAACCTGAAGTAGGTTAATCCTTTCCACAACCACTCTACCGGTCCCTGATTGAAATGTTGAAGCCAGAATTGGCTGAATTTCAGTTGGAAATAAAGAAGGACAGCAAAGAAAAAAATATTTACTGCAGGAGATGTTTTATCGAATAAGCCCAGTCCAAAGTGATAAAAAAGCAGCAATCCAAAAACCGTTTGCATCAGGTAATTCGTTAAAGCCATTCTTCCCATAGCTCAAAGCGGCCTGAGCACGTTGTAAAAAAAACTGCTTCTAAATAAAAGCGTGATGCCGGTAATATAAAAAATCGTAAGGCAGGCATTATAGATACTGAAAAGGAAGCTTGCCAGCCATCTTAATTGCGGAATTACTTTAATGCCGGGAATAGTAACAAAATCAAAAATGTACATCAATAATCCAACGAACAGCAGGAAAAGAACAGCTTTTTCAGTAGTAATATTCCATCTTCTGAATTTGGTAAGATTTTTTTCTATGGAAGTAAACAATCTTGTAAAACCGGCGTAAAATCCAAGCAGAAAGTATCCGAAAGTCATCAACAACCTTCCGCTTTCAAGCTGATATTCAATTTTCGCCGGCCAGGAATTCCAGTTGCTCTTTACAACAGCAAGAAAATCTGCGTTTTTTACAAGAGCATAATATTTGTCTGCCTCTTCGTCCATAGGCAAACTAACTTCAGCATCAAGTGGTTCTGCCTGGAAAAGATCATAAATATGCGTGGGAAGGTTAACAATTAGCAACAAAGAAAGGATGAGAAGCAGCTTGGGAGAAAGCCGACGGAAGAACAGCAGTAATATTCCTAAAACGGCATAAATAGCTAAAATATCCCCCCGCCATAACAAGTGATGTGCAATTCCGATAAGGAAAAGAAGGAATAAACGCCAGCTATAAACTCTGACAAAGCCAACTTTTGATTGGTTTCTATTAAAATGCAGATAAAAACTTAGTCCGAATAAAAAGGAAAAAACGGAGAAAAATTTTCCAAATACAAGGGCACCAAAAATAGCCATTGCTATTCCATCTGGTGTGCTGTCGTATTTAGAATAGACTTCTGCTGGAACTCCAGCGCCTGTATACCAGATGATCATGTGGGCGTATAGGATACCTGCCAGCGCGAATCCTCTTAATACATCAATGGTATCAATTCTTTTTTTGGAAGTTGTAATGCTACTCTCACCCATAATATGCTACTGCACAGCGCACCTTATTTTTCAGCAAATGTACGGCAAGAATATGTTTATGGGTAATTGGCTAACTGGGACCGCAGACTTGTCGGCTTAGTAGTTTTCTTACTAGTTTCTGAAATTAAATTTTTCAATGAAACCGTTATTTACGATGAACCGACTTGTACGCTGCTATTTATTCTTTCTTGAATAGAAATTCTCCACCTCCCTGTTTCAACGTCACTTCATTTTCGGTTGGATTGAATTCCAAAGTTATTCCTGCTTGTTCATATGTAAAGATATCTTCGACAGTTGCTTCTAAAGGAAAAGCTTTTTGTCCAGTTGCTTGCGTAATTAAAGTATTCCCCTGCTTTGTACATGTGATTTTAAGTGGTATCTGATCACTTGAATATGTTCCTAAATATTTTTCTAAATCTTCCGAAGTTAATTCTATTGTTTCGAAATTGGGCAAATCGTATGAATTATTATAGAAAGTGGCTAATACTGCTAACAAAATATTATTTTTATTATAATTCACCCCGTTCGAACTTAAGCTAATTGTCAACTTGTCTTCTGGGAAATAACTAACAACCGATTCAAATCCATCTATACCACCTGTATGCCCGTAGCTTATTTTATCATTATAAGGGAATTGAAGCATTCCTAAACCATAACCATTTTCTATATTTTTCATTAAATTCAAGCTTTTATCTGAAATTATATTTCCTATAAACAGCTGTTCTATGAAAGTCTTTAAATCTTTAGGATTAGAAACTATGCCGCCCGCACCTTTTGGAATAGACATATCTGTCTCTTTTTCTTTTTTCCATTCACCTAAAAATTTATAGGAATATGCTTCATTATTTTCACTACTAATTTTCTTACCATAATAAGTGTTATTTAGATGTAGCGGTTTTACAATTTTTTGATTTAATATCTTTTGGAATGATTGCTTGTAAATATCCTCTAAAATAAATGTCAACAGAACAAAGTTTGAATTACTGTACTGGCTCTTGGAGCTAGGTTCAAAATCATTCTTAAAATTTGAAATTTTTTTAAGCATATCTTCTTTGGATTGAAAACTTGTATTCCAACTAAAGTAATCTTCATTCCTAGTAAAGTCGTGAATACCGCTGCTATGGTTTAATAAATTTTTAATAGTGATTTGATGTGAATTGTCAATTTTCGGAAAGTATTTTCCTATGGGCTGGTCCAATTCTAATTTCCCTTCCTCAACTGCATTTAGTATTAAAGTAGCTGTAAACATTTTAGAAATTGAACCTATTCTATACTTTGTTAAGCTGTCAGCTTTAATTTTATTTTCCACATCGGCAAAACCTATGGAATTTGAATAAATCGTTTTTTGATCTTGAGAAACCACTAAAGTTCCCATAAACTTGTTATGCTGTTCTAAAAGTTGAAATAGGCTGTCTAGCTTTTTCGTATTAAGATTTTGAGATAAACAAATTGCTGAAATGAAAAGCAGTAATGATGTTATAATTAATTTTTTCATGTTATTAATTTTTATTGATTGATCTTTTAAATTTTAATAAGAGAGTTATAATTATGTAAGAGATTAGAATTGCAAGAATCATTGCAGGAATAAACCAATTACCTAAAACTTCAGAAATGTTAGGGTTTTTTAGATAACCTTCGTTAAGCCTTCCAATAGCCATAAATGAATCATTCTTAAAGAAAAGTCCAACGTGATCTGGATTGCGTAATTTGGCATATATGAGAAACACAAAACCTAATAAGCCTATATAGAGTATGCCAAAGAATAAATAGGAAATTCCGTTAGTGATATTAAGTGCCAGGGCTTTAAATAAATGAATAGGATTGAAAGTACGGGTAGCTTGTTCTAATTTTTTATCAGCGATTAAAGGTTTTAAAACCTCCCCGGTTCTCCAAGTTTATCTAAGATGTCAAGTAATTGATTGGTTTCATTTCCTTTGTGTTTTCTGGTTAGTCCCTCATAAATATGGCTATTAAACTCCAATAGAACTTCTTTCTGGTCACTTTTTGATAATGATGAGACAGTTTTCTCTATTCGATTCATGTAGTTCTTGTAAATGC
>NZ_JAVRHP010000014.1:0-53575 GCF_031846505.1 Autumnicola edwardsiae | reverse complement strand
GCTTATAGGGATTGGATATTCAGACAGCCTCCTGTTATTGATCGTTTCCGTTTTTTTGTTTTCCTTTTGCATGAGAATCCTGAATATTTCCATGAATACCCAGGCGATCACCCTTCAGAAAAACTACGGAAAAAAGATCAACGGATCTTTTCATGGCCTGTGGAGTACCGGCGGACTCACGGGCGTGGGTTTTTCTACCTTAATGCTTAAGCTGAACGTCCCGATGCCGGAGCACCTGGCAATGGTAGCTGTTGTAACTTTTATTGCTGCAATTGCCGCCTACAGATTTTTATTAACCAACGACCGTGCACCGCAGGGCAACAAACTAAAACTTGGGAAACCAGATAAATTTATTTTATACCTGGGGCTGCTGGTTTTCTTCGCGGCGCTTTGTGAAGGTGGTATGTTCGACTGGAGTGGTGTGTACTTTAAAGAGGTAATTGGAGAAGATATTTTTACTCTTGGCTACTTTATTTTTATGGTTTTTATGGCGCTTTCCAGGTTCTTTTCAGATAATATTATAGATAAAATTGGCATGGAAAAAACTTTTATTTTTAGTGCCACCCTTATTGCGTGCGGGATTTTAATGGTAGTAATTTTTCCATATTTCTGGCCGGCGCTAATTGGGTTTAGTATGGTAGGACTAGGCGTGGCAGCTATTATCCCCATGGTATTTACTTTGGCGGGCACCTCTTCAAAATATTCCGCGGGCATGGCAGTTTCTATAATCGCTACCTATGGAATTGTAGGGATGTTGCTGGGCCCACCCCTAATTGGCTATCTGGCAAATGCCTTTAGCCTGAAGTTATCTTTTATCCTTTTTATAATTACAGGATTAATGCTGATTCCTGTATCGCAACTCTTTTTTCGCCAGCAGCAACAGGAGCAGGTTTAAGCAAAGATTATCGAAAAGCAATTCAATTAGAAAAGTAATAGCTGATAGAAAAAGCTACCTTCTGAGTTTTTGATCTAGTTTGAAGGACTACAGGTGATATTGGTTTTTCTAAAAATTCTTTCCCTGTTTTCGGCATACCCATATCTATAGTCATCTGCTCATTAAAAACCTCCCAAAGCGGCAAATTTCCGGAGAGATCGTTAAAAAAGTAACCGTTTCATAAATCAGTCTTTCCTGCCTTCTATAAACGAAGATCAGAACGAGGAGGGTAGGAATTTTGCGGCTATTTGTAGCCTGGAAAAATAAAGGTGACTGAAAAAAATTGATAATCTTGGATGGCTTTTTATTTTGAAGATTATTCCCGAGCATTTCAAAATGAAGCTCTTTTGAGACTATAAAATATAAATATGAACAGATGAAGATTAATATCACTGGGAAGAAAACCATGATCACCCTTCGAAAAATGGTAATTATCGTACTACACTTCTTTTTCTGAAAAAATTTTCTAATTAATATTATTACAAATAAAAATATGAACTTAAAAGATTCTACAGGTACAGTAGATTCAGAAAATTGTTAAATTATTAAAATACATTTATTAACTTGTGAATCCTATATAATTTACCACATTTAAACGCACTTAAATAATAAAATCTTACAATGGAAAACAATTACCCTGCTTACCGGGAAAAGCACCGCAGAACCCACAGCAGCGAGCATGACCCTGTCAAAAATAAAATTCTAATATTCATTTTCTTCCTACTAATCATTTCTCCACTTTCGGCACAAGATGCTGATATGGAATTAAATGAAGAGGAATACTTTGAGGTCCCAGGTGTTAATATTCTGGCCTTTAGCAACTGGTACAATGGTTTATTCAGCGACTCGAAAATAAGCGGTATAGAAATTATACATCACGGGGATCGTACGGCCACCAATGGTGATGTGCGACTGCATGCCACCCCTGAACAATGGGACGCCATCCCTACTTTTTCTGAAAGGAAAGTAGACCGCGAAAACGGCCGGATTGATACTTACCAGGAGTATCCCGACTACAACTTTAAGTATATGGTTCGCGCAGAGGCAAAAGACGATGGTATTCTTCTTAGTGTGCACCTGGAGGAAGCCGTACCTGAAACTCTGGTGGGCAAAGCCGGTTTGAATTTAGAGTTTATTCCTTCAGCTTACTGGGAAAAAACCTATTATATGGACGGCAAGGGTGACGTTTTTCCGCTATATCCCAGTAGTGATATGAACAAAGACAATACCGGCTATACTTCACCAAAACCTATGGCTACAGGTCAAAAACTCGTGCTGGCGCCGGAAGATCCCAAGCGTAGGGTTACCATAATTTCGGAAGATGCAGAATTAATGCTGCACGACGGAAGGGACAAAGCCCAGAATGGCTGGTTTGTGGTGAGAAGTCTTATTCCGGAAGGTGAAACAGGAAAAGTGCTGGAGTGGTTTATTTCAGCCAACGCTATTCCCGGATGGTCTCGCAAGCCCGTAATTGCACATTCCCAGGTTGGTTATCATCCTAACCAGAAGAAAGTGGCTGTAATTGAACTGGATAAAAATGCTACTCCCGAGCAAACCGCCACTCTTCAGAAAATTTCCGAAGAAGGTGAAAAGATTGATGTGCAAACAGGAGAACTTGCCAGATGGGGACAGTATACCCGATATAATTATTTTCACTATGATTTTTCTGAAATAAGGGAGCCGGGTACCTATGTAATTAGTTATGCTGAAGAAACCACTGCTCCATTTAGAATAGGTGAGAATATTTATGAAGATGCTTGGCATCCTACAAACGATATCTATTTTCCCGTACAAATGGACCACATGCTCGTTAATGAAGCTTACCGCGTGTGGCATGGTGCATCCCATATGGATGATGCTTTACAGGCACCTGTAGATCATGAGCATTTTGATCTTTATGCCCAGGGCCCTACAACAGATACGCAGTATGAGCCCGGGGAACATATCCCCAAATTAAATATTGGAGGCTGGTACGATG
The DNA here is from genome assembly GCF_031846505.1 of Autumnicola edwardsiae. Lineage (NCBI taxonomy): Bacteria > Pseudomonadati > Bacteroidota > Flavobacteriia > Flavobacteriales > Flavobacteriaceae > Autumnicola > Autumnicola edwardsiae. The sequence continues at coordinate 50,663 of NZ_JAVRHP010000014.1, read as the reverse complement.
CCGGGGATTATGATATTAGAACGCAGACCCAATATTATGTAGTTAACAACCTGGTATATGCTTATGAAGATTTTAATCTTCAGCGGGACCAGACTTCAGTAAATTACGACGCAAAATATGTTGATATACATAATCCCGACGGAAAGGCGGATATGCTTCAGCAAATTGAACATGGGACCCTGGCTTTAATTGCACAGCACAGAGCTGTAGGACACGCTATTCCCGGAATTATTGTTCCCGATATTTCCCAGTACACGCATCTTGGCGACGGATTAACAATGACAGATAATCTTATCTACGACAAAAACATGGATTCGCTTGAGTCTGACGGCTACAGAAGTGGAAAGTTTGATGACAGATGGGCTTTCACCAGCAAATCCACACCTTTAAATTACGGTTCTATAGCCGCTCTTGCTGCCGCCAGTCGCGTTTTAAAAGGCTATAACGATTCGCTTGCACAGGAATGCCTTACCACCGCAAAAAATGTTTGGAAGGAAGAGCATGCTAAAGAACCAGACCTTTTTCATCATGGAAATACCACCGGTGGCACACTGCAAGATGAAGAGTTAAAAGCCGCCGTAGAACTTTTACTTGCCACAAAGGACCAGAAATATGCTGCTCGTATTACAGAAATGTGGCCGGTTATCGATTCGAACTTTTCGTCTCATTCCGGGCGGATTACCCGGGTGCTCCCTTTTATGAAAGATTCTTTTAAGAAGAAAATGAGAGAAAGGACCATGGCCTACCAGAGCGAATTGGATGCGCATTATCAGGAAAATCCGTTTGGTGTACCAATTGGCCGTGGCGGCTGGGCAGGAAATGGACAGGTTATTGCTTTTGCCATGAATAATTACCTGCTTTACAAAGCTTTTCCGGATCTTATAGATAAGGAACATGTCTATAAAGCATTAAACTATATTTATGGGACTCATCCAGATTCCTCAATATCTTTTGTATCTGGAGTTGGTACAAAATCAAAAAAAGTAGCATACGGAATGAACCGGGCAGATTTTTCTTTTATTGCAGGAGGAATTGTCCCCGGCGTTTTGATTTTAAAGCCGGACTTTCCGGAAAACAGAGAAGACTGGCCCTTTCTCTGGGGAGAAAATGAATATGTGATAAGTGTAGGTTCAAGTTACATTTATCTGGTAAACGCAGTAAATTCCCTTGTAAATGAATAAAACACTTTTCACCCTACTACTTACATTTTTTATCACTTCCCTGTCCTTTTCCCAATTTTCACAGCAGGACCGGGACAGTATAAACCGGCTCAGCCACGAAGATCACCAACTAATGATGAGAAAGCTGGGCATAGACGAATTAAGACCAGGCCCTTCTGGTAATCCCGAAGCTCCTAATGCGGCAAATTCTGACGAATCCAAGGCTTCTCCTTACTCCAGTTTACCAGATCCTTTAATTTTTAAAGATGGTTCAAAAGTGGATTCTCCACAAGACTGGGAACGAAGAAGAGCAGAAATTAAAGAAGATTTTGATCGGGAAGTTTATGGCCGTGTTCCTGAAAACGTTCCTGATGTACATTGGGAAGTGACCAGCACAACAGATACCGTTATTGGCGGATATCCGGCGATTCAGAAAAACCTGGCAGGCCGGGTAGATAACTCTGCCTATCCTGAAATAGATGTCGAAATTGAAATAAGTCTTACTACCCCTGCCACAACCAGCGAACCTGTTCCCGTTATCATGGAATTGGGCTGGAACTGGCCATCCCATATCCCAAGGCCAGCTCCGGAAGGAACTCCCTGGCAGGAACAATTACTTGAGAAGGGCTGGGGCTATGCCGTCCTGATCCCCACCAGTTTCCAGGCCGATAATGGTGCCGGTTTAAGGGAAGGAATTATCGGTCTCGTGAATAAAGGGCAGCCACGAAAAACAGATGACTGGGGAGCGCTACGGGCCTGGGCCTGGGGAGCAAGCAGGGCTCTGGATTATTTTGAAACAGATCCCGCCGTGGATGAAAATAGGGTAGGAATAGAAGGCCTTTCACGATATGGCAAAGCGGCTATTGTGACTTTTGCCTATGACCCTCGTTTCGCCATTGGATTTATAGGCTCTTCCGGAGCAGGCGGAACAAAGATTTTGAGACGGGAATATGGTGAGCAGGTAGAAAATCTCGCCTCTTCAGCTGAATATCACTGGTTTGCCCCTAACTTTATAAAATATGCAGGCCCTCTAACGCCAAATGATCTGCCGGTAGACGCACATCAACTAATAGCAATGGCTGCGCCGCGACCGGTTTTTATCAGTTCGGGCGATCCGGAAGTAGAAGGAAAATGGATAGATGCAAAAGGAATGTTCCTTGGCGGTGTACATGCTGCCCCTGTTTATGAACTGCTGAAAAGAGATGGAATGGGAACTACTGATTATCCTTTGGAACATAAAGCTTTGATGGATGGCCAAATTGCCTTTCGTGAACACAGAGGAGGCCATACTGTGGTTCCAAACTGGCCATACTTTATTGAATTTGCAAGTAAGTATCTTTCAACTAAAGAAGATTAATTATACTAAACCATTAAAATAAAAGACGTGAAAAATTTAATTATCCTTTTCGTATTTGTTTTTGCAATGCAGACCTCTGCTCAAAACCAGTTTAATGTCCTCCTCTTTACCAAAACTGCCGGATGGCATCATAAATCTATAAATGAAGGAGTGACAGCAATGAGAGCTATGGCTGAACGGCATAGTTTTGATATGCAGTGGCATGAGGATGCCACCAGGTTTAATGACGATTTTCTTGAACAATTTGATGTTATAATTTTCCTGAACACTACAGAAGATATTCTTAATGAAGAGCAACAGGCAGCATTTAAAAGGTTTATCCAGTCCGGTAAAGGTTTTGTGGGCGTTCATAGCGCCTCAGATACAGAGTACGACTGGCCGTGGTACAACCAGCTGATCGGGAAAATGTTCCATATACACCCCCTGGAGCAATCTGCTATGGTAGATGTTGTAGACACCAACTTCCCAGGAATGGAAATTTTCCCAAAAAGGTTTCTATGGACTGATGAGTGGTATGAATTCCTTCCGGAAGAGTATTCTAAAAATCTAAACATCCTGCTTAGCGTAGATGAAGAATCTTACGATCCTGAGGTTCAATGGGGAGAAAAAATTGGAAAAGGAATGGGTGACCATCCAATATCCTGGTATCAGTACTTTGATAACGGGAGGTCTTTTTATACAGGATTAGGCCATATCGCGGAAATTTATAAAGATCCGTGGTTTTTACATCACCTGTACGGAGGTATCTACTGGGCTGCCACAGGAAACGGAATTAAAAAATAGTTGCTGATCACATTCAGAAATAAAGAAATTAATCTAATTTTTATCATGAAAAGAAATTATTTATCCTATCTCCTGTTGAAGTACTCATTAGTCGTACTGGTGGGGGCTGTATTTGCCCAATGCAAATCTGACACTAAAAATTCAAGTGTAAGTACAGATGAAAATGAACAGGCGCAAGTAGTGGATACGTTTGCATTTTCTTCTAATCCTGTAAAAGTACCGGAGCAGGAGGTGAAAACGCTGGAAATAGGAGATAAAGCGCCAGATTTTAATCTTCCCGGGACTGATGGTAAATATCATTCACTTTCCGACTACAGTTCCGCTAAGGTGCTAGCAGTTATTTTTACCTGCAACCATTGCCCTACAGCCCAGGCTTATGAAGAGAGGATAAAATCCATTACAAGTGATTATAAAGAAAAAAGTGTTCAGGTTGTGGCAATTTCTCCTAACAGCCCGTTGGGTCTGTTGCCTGAAGAATTGGGATATTCAGACCTGGGAGACACTTACAAAGATATGATTATAAGGGATAAAGATAAAAATTTCAATTTTCCTTACCTGTATGACGGTGACAACCAGGAGGTGTCCCTGGCCTATGGCCCAGCGGCGACTCCTCATACTTTTGTTTTTGATGAGCAGCGTACTTTACAGTATGTGGGCCGTATAGACGACACAGAAAAACCCGGCACAAAGAATGGTGAGGACTTGCGAAATGCACTCGATAAAATCCTGGCTAATGAAGAATTGGAAGAACCTGTTACAAAAACCTTTGGCTGTTCCACAAAGTGGGGATGGAAAACAAAGAATCGCGAAAAAATAGATGCTGAATGGGCAGAGAAAGAGGTGACATTGCAAGAAAGCTCTACAGATGAGCTGAAAGAGGTCATCAAGAACAACAGCGAGAATCTCCGGTTAATTAATGTCTGGGCAACGTGGTGTGCTCCATGTAGAATAGAATATCCTGAATTTGTTACTATCCAGCGGATGTTTGGTGACAGGGATTTTGAGTTCGTATCAATTTCTGGAGATAAACTCTCAAAGAAGGAGAGCGCACTCGATTTCCTGGAAAGCACTAATTCGGCTGTAGGAAATCACATTGCAGTTAATGATGACAAATATGCATTAATAGAAGCAATTGACCCGGAATGGAACGGGGCCTTACCCTACACTATGCTTATAGAACCGGGAGGAAATGTGGTATGGACTTATCAGGGAGAAGTAGATTTTCTTGAGTTAAAGAAGACCATTGTAGAACATCCTATGATGGGAAGAATCTACTAATTACAAACCAGCCTTCAAACAAAAAGACAAGCAAATTCTGAGCTAATATTTGCCAGTGCAGATATATTAAGATATTAAAAACCGGGAATTCAACACATCCCGGTTTTTTGATATTTCTTAAAACTTAATCCAGGCTTTCGTAATAATCCTGAAGCACAAAATAAGCCTTCTTCTTTTCCCCGGTTTCAGAAATTAGCCCTTTTCTATTCCAGAAATTCTGATACACCGGATGTTGTCTTCTCGGGGATTTAAAATCAACCAATATCCACGGAGTCATACCTCTTAAGCCATCGATTTTATTCAACATTTTTAACTGCTCTTCATAAATAAACTCCTGGTGCTCCTCGCTCCACATGGTGTTTTTATCACCGTGAAAACCTGCCAAAGCTCCTCCTCCAAATTCGGTTATAACTACAGGTTTGTTAAAATGAATATCGAAGGTATATTTGGACAATTCTCCAGGCTTGTCCCAGTACCAGCCTCCATACTCGTTAAAACTTGCCAGGTCGAGTTTCGCGCCCAGAGGATCATCAACTGTTACCGTGTAACCTTCCCGTTCTACTTCCAGCGCTGCTGCCACAAGCCGCGTATCATCCAAACTCCTGACTTTGGATACCAGATTACCCATAAATTTGTTTCTCGCCTCTGTAACAGGCGTTTCATTCCCAACAGACCAAATGATGACACTCGCCCTGTTCTTGTCACGATCAATCGCCGCTAATAATTGATTTTCGGCGTTTTGATAAGTTGCTTCATTCTCCCAGGAAATTGTCCAGTAAACAGGAATTTCTGCCCAGACCATTAATCCCATCTCATCTGCAAGCCGTATCATCTTCTCGTTATGCGTATAATGTGCCAGGCGAACAAAGTTGCAACCAAGTTCCTTAGCCCACTCCAGCATCATTCTCATATCTCCTTCTGTTCTTAATCTTCCTTCAACTAACGGATTCTCATCATGAATCGAAATTCCTTTAAGGAAAATTGACTTATCATTCAGCAAGATATTCTTACCCTGCGTTTCTATAGTCCTAAACCCAATCTCGTCTCTAACCCTCTCCTTTCCTGAAGAAATATCTACCTGGTAGAGAACCGGCTCGTCTGGAGACCAATACTTAACATTGCTCACGGGAATTTCAAAATCAACTTTCCCTGACGCATCAGCATTAAAGGATTCATTAATTCCAAGTTCAGGAATTTCAACCTGAACATTACCTCTTTCCGAAGCACCATTTAACTGCACATAGCCAGTAATACGATCCATATTATTATCTGCCAACTGGACCTTATAATCAGAAATAAAAGTTTTAGGTGTTATTACAAGATTAACATCTCTTGTAATTCCGCCGTAGTTCCACCAGTCGGTATTCACGGTTGGGACTTCATCCTGCTTCCTGGTATTATTTACCATCACAACCAGAAAGTTTTCTCCGTCTTTCAGGTTTCCTGTAACTTCAAACTGAAAGGGCGTAAAACCTCCTTTATGAACTCCCAGTTTTTCACCATTCAGGTAAACATGTGCTTCATAGTTCACTGCACCAAAATGAACAAAATACCGGTTATTCATTTCCGGAGAAATTGTAAAATCTCTTTTGTACCACAACGTGCCTTCGTATAATTCCAGATTCTCCTCCTGAGAATTCCAGTCGCCCGGTACTTTTAGGGTAGATGAAAGGTCAAAATTATACTCTATACGCCCCGGGGCGTTATCGGCATTCAGGTTTTCGTAGAAACCACCCTTACCCGACGGACTTTCATCAAAAGGCTCCTGTCTGTAATCCAGGTATCCCATTTGGTAAGGATCTATAATATAATTCCACCGGCCGTTAAGACTAATTTTCTCCCTGTTTTCAACATTCTGAATAAGCGTTTGAGAAAAAACCGGAAAGGAATAAACTATAGCCACAAGAACTAAGACAAAAATTTTTAAATATTTCATTTGATTTTATTTTAACATAGTATATCATTTGATTAGTATGAAAAAGCCCCTCCAATTTAATGAAAGGGCTTTTAAGTTTAAAATCGAAAAAGAATTAATATCCAGGATTCTGATCTTCCTGACTTATAGCATCATTTGCCACAATTTCATCATTAGGAATAGGCCAGATATTGTGGATCCCTTCCTGATAACCATATGGACTAAGGACCTCATCTGCAAGTCCCCATCTTACAAGGTCAGGAAAACGTACTTGTTCACCGGCTAATTCTACAAACCTTTCATGAACAATAGCATCGAATACTTCATCCTGAGAAAGACCCATAGCAAGAGGATTTAACTCTGCTCTTTCTCTTACCTCGTTGATGTAACCAATAGCTTCTGATGGATTACCCAGAGCATTTTCAGCTTCAGCCATCATTAGAAGAACATCAGCATATCTTATAACCTTAAAGTTTATACCGGAAGCCTGATCTTCGTTAGCATCTTTATAATAATTCTGATACTTTCTCCAAGCCGCTCTTCTGTCGTTAGGAAGAGCTTCGATAAGACCTCCTGCAAAGGTGTCGCCAACAAAATAAAAGGTTTCGTCATACCTGATATCACCCTCTTCATACTCATCCAGAAGCATGTCTGAAGGATATACGTTAAACCAGTCATTAAATCCATATTCCTGACCACGGAAAGTAACTTCATTTGCACCTTCACCAGATGAATTTGAATTCCAAACTGCAGAGTTACCTAGATCATCATCAAATTGAACTTCAAAGATTGATTCCGGTCCAAACTCATCCTCTTCTCTGAAATTAGCGAAGTAATCATCTTCCAGAGAATATTCGCCGTAAATATTATCAAAAGCGTTTAGAGCCTCCTGGTACTGTTCCCTATAAAGATGAGATTTACCTAGAAGAGCATAAGCAGCTCCTTGGGTAGCCCTTCCATTTTCGGTGTCTTCTTTAGGCAGTAATGATTGGCTCGCGTCATTTAAATCAGCAATAATTTGATTCCAGACATCCTCTTCAGGACTACGTGGAAAACCTGATCCATCATCAGGAATATCTGTAATTAATGGAACATCCCCAAATCGTGTTACCAGCAAGAAATAGTAAAAAGCCCTCATATATTTGGCCTCCCCAATAAATTTAGCCTTTCTTTCATCATTTAAGAGGGAAGATGGGATAGCACTAATCCTTTCTTCATTGTTAATAACAAAATTTGCTTTGTTTATTCCCCTGTAACAGGAATCCCAATACCAGGCTATAGGAGCATGACTCGCATCAAAGGACCATTGCTGGTAAACTACCTTATCTGCTTCTAGTTGAGGATTCCCAACAACTTCACGAGACATAAGATCCATCGCAAAGAAATAAGTCCTGGTATATAACCCCATAGTCTGCATATTAGCATATACAGCATTTACTGCCGACTGCACCTGGGCCTCTGTCCTAAAGTACGTCTCAGGAGAAAGACCACTCGGGTTGCTTAGTTCAAAATCTTCTTCATCACATCCGTTTATAACGAACAATGTAATAAAGGTCATTAATAAAATTTTTGTTTTTTTCATAATTGTTTTTTTTTAAAATCCTACTTGAAGACCAAAGGTTATGGAAGTAGGTTGAGGATATAATCCTCTGTCAATACCTATAGATCCCACACCCTGATCCAAAACATTATCAACTCCAATCTCGGGATCTAAACCGGAATAATCTGTTACGGTAATCAAATTTTGACCACTCAAATATATTCTTAAATTAGAAAGCGAGTCACCAAAGATACCCTCATCAAAAGTATATCCTATATTCAAGTTTTTCAATCTTGTATATGAACCATCTTCAATAAAGCGGTCTGAAGCATTAAGGTTCTGAGGTGCGCCATAAGCACGTGGTATTGAATTCGATGTACCTTCTCCGCTCCATCGATCCAGAACAGCTACACCACTATTAAACAATCTCCCCATACCTTGCAGGTCATAAAGATTAGTATTATAGACATCCTGTCCATAAGCTCCCTGAATAAACAAAGAGATATCAAAGTTCTCGTACTGAGCACTTAAATTAAGACCTAGCGTAACATCTGGGTATGGATTACCTATCACTGTCCTATCTGCCGCATTTATAATTCCATTGTCGTCCATATCCACAAAGCGGACATCTCCAGGTTGCACAACCTCTTGGTCTGGATTCGCTGTTAAGACTTCATCAACTTCAGCCTGATTTTGGTAGATACCGTCGGTCTTTAAACCATAGAAATGAAATAAAGCTTCTCCCGGTGAGATCCTGGTTAGATACTCATTTTCAAAAAATCCTCCCGGAATCCCGGAAAGGCCTCCTATGGAAAGTACTTCATTTTTACTGGTTCCCAAATTTAAATTAACAGACCAGGTAAAATCACCTTCATAATCATTATAACCAAGATCAACCTCAAAACCATTTGTTTCGACAGATCCAACATTGGAAGCTATTGTAGGAACATTGTACCCTAAACTTAGTGGAAGTGGCAAATCAAAAAGAAGATCATCACTTTGGTTATTATAATATTCCAGTGACAGTGTAAAGGCATTATTAAAAACACCTAAATCAATTCCGATATTCTTCATAGTCACCTCTTCCCATTTAAGGTCTGGATTAGCAAGACCTTCAGCAGTAGTACCCTGCATGGCTGCACCTCCGATTGGATAAATAAAACTTGTAACCAGTGTTGAAGCATAACTATAATTACCGATAAGGTCATTACCAGTTGTACCCCAGCTACCTCTAATCTTCAGATTGTTAATATCTGAATCTTGCATAAAATTTTCTTTGGCTACATTCCATCCTGCAGCAACAGACCAGAAATTACCCCAACGATTATTTTCACCGAAGCGGGTGGAAGCATCTCTACGGAAAGAGCCGGCTAAAATATATTTTTGATCAAAATTATAGTTAATACGACCTAAAAATCCTACCCTCCTGTATTCTGAAGAAGCCGAAGACAATCCAGCTTGATTTAATGATAATTCTTCCACATCATCAGTAATCGGGTTCTGGCTGCTTGCATTAAGACTTTCGCTATCAATTCTTTGATCTTCTGCTAAAGCAAGAATTTCGAAATTGTGCAAATCTGCAATATCGAATTTGTAATTCAAGCTTTGAGTAAGGGTAAGAGATTGATTGGTACCGCTGTTTTTAGTAATTTGAGCAAAATCAAATTGATGAGTTGCTCCCGCGCTGTCATCATTATAAGAAGGTATAAAAATATCATCATTATACTTATAATAATCTAAACCTGCCTGGCTCTTAAAAACAAGACCGTCGAGTATTTCATATTCAGCAAATAGATTACCTAAAATAGTTATGCCTTTATTTTCAGCACTTCCCAGTGTTTGGACCCGAACCGGATTTTCTGCATCCTGCCCATCTAATGTAGAATTGGGACCCTGAAAACCACCCCTGTTATTAGAATTATATACAGGTAAATAAGGAGCTGATTTGATAGCGTGTTCTAATAGTGACCTACCTCCCGATTCCCTTTCAGGATTTTGAACAGTAAAAGCCACGTTTAGCGTTTGTCCGAAACGAAGTTTTCCAAAATTAAAATTACTATTAGATCTGAAATTGAATCGCTCATACTCTGTTTCAATAATCGACCCTTCCTGATTAAGGTAACCCCCTGAAAACCTATAATTGCTACTCTCATTACCTCCGGAAAGACCAAGATTAAAACTTCTTAAAACACCTGTTCTAAAAATTTCATCCTGCCAGTCGGTTTCATTATCAAGAAAATCTGCATATTGAGGGTCTGTAATACGGCCTGGAACCGGAGGCACTATTTCTCCAAATTCTCTTGCATACTGTATATACTGCTCAGTATTTAACACATCATAACGATTACTGTTAAACTGCACCCCGGAATAGGAATCAAAACTTAGCTCGGCTTTTTGAGAAGCTTTTCCAGATTTAGTAGTAACCAGCACGACACCATTCGCACCTCTCGAACCATAAACCGCTGTAGTAGAGGCATCCTTTAAAACCTGGATATTCTTAATATCATTTGGATTAAGACTTCCCAATCCTCCTGCTATTACTCCATCTATAACATATAAAGGATCGTTGTTATTAGGTGAAGCCAAGCCTCTAATCCTTACTGCCGGCGAATTTCCGGGAGCACCCGAGTTGATCACCGTAACACCTGAAGCTCTTCCCTGCAAAGCCTGCTCTGCAGTAGCCACAGGAAGACTGTTGATCTCTTCTGTGTCTATAGAAGAAATTGCCCCGGTAACTTCAGCCCTTGACTGTGTACCGTAACCTACAACTACAACATCATCCAATGACTGGGCATCGGCGACCATGTTTATGTCTATCACGGAACGATCGTTAATCGCAATTTGCTGTGTCTGATAGCTAATATAGCTAAAAATAAGCCTGGCGTCGGGCCCCAAATCTTCTTCCACTTCCAGAGTATAATTTCCATCAAAATCTGTTGTGGTACCTGTTGTTGTTCCCTCCAATATCACATTAACTCCGGGAAGCGGTCCATTTGCATCAGTAACTGTTCCTGTAATTGTTTCCTGTGCCGAAATAAAGCCGAAGCAAAGGAAGCAGAGCAAAAACAAGCTACTTTTAAAGTAATTTTCTCTCATATTGATTAATTGAATGTTTGTTAGTTGAGGTTAAAAGTAGAAAAATAAATCTAATTCGCAATCGATTTCGGCCAAGAAATTAACAGGATGATAAGATTATGCAGCGTTTCGCAGTAGACCAATAATAGACCTGCCGCACGACTGAAGATGTGATATTCCCTAATGATTTACATTGATATACTCCAACAAATCATTATTTTTAACAGCAACCACAACATCCCTGTTCTGGTACTTTACTGTTAACAAATCCTTTACATCGCCAATTACGAAGAACCCACTTTCTGGGGCAGTGGTCTCCATGAAGTTACCAGCTCCATCTCCTTTCAAAAACATTCCATAGCCGGCATCGTTCCTGGTGGTCTCTACTTCTGACCAAAAAAGATTTCCAGCAACTATAGCGTCCAGGTTCCCATCGCTATCGTAATCATCTATAAGAATCTGGTTTATGGATGAAATTTGCGCGCCTGAAGGAAGCTCATGCCGCACAAATTTTCCATCTCTGTTTTCAAGATAAACACTTGAGAAAGATTTAACCTGGTAATGAAGAGAATTTTCCAACTCCTCTTCAGTGTAAACATCTTCTAGTGTTGCAGTTGAAAAAGACTGATAATCCGGAAATTTATTTTTAATTCCGGGAATTTGCTGCGAAGAACATTCCCGCCCACGCAATGGAAATTTTTCTCCTTCATTATAGTAACTTAATACAATATCCTGCTGATTGTTCTGGTCAAAATCATTAAAATAAATATCAAAGGTCTCGTCTTCGTTGGCTGTATATTTATAGTTGCGGCCAAGATTTCCAACTAGAAAATCCTGATCGCCATCATTATCAAAATCACCAGATTTAATGCTCCACCACCAACCCGTGGTATCTGAAGTCAACCCAAGCTCTTCTGAAACTTCCGTAAAACCTTTTTCCGAATTTTTAAAAACCCTGATAGGCATCCATTCTCCCACAATTATTATATCTTCCCATCCATCCCTATCGATATCTGTTATTTCGGCACTGGTAGCCATACCCAAAGACTGGAATTCCGGAGCTATATTTTTGGTAATATCACGATATTTAGCTTTCCCATTTTCTCCCACATTCTTCAGAATATATGTTTTTGCAGGCGAAGGATAATGACCGGGATCCAGACGCCCCAGCACTAACAGGTCCTTTTTCCCATCTTTATCAAAATCGGCCTGGTAAACACGGGAACCGCTGGTACGCATTTCGGGTAACGCAGATTCATCTCTCTTAAAATTACCTTTACCATCATTTATATACATCCTGTCCTGCAGATACTCTGAATCAGGTTGAAATTCGTTTCCCCCACTAACTACGTAGATATCATTGTGCCCATCCTCATTTGCATCTAAAATTAATGCACCTAAATCTTCATACTTCTTATCCTCCCGAAAAGCTGTGCTAGTCTGCTTTTCAAAACCTGTTGCGGTTTGGAAATATAGACCCGCCTCATAATTAGAAGCAGCCCCAATAAAGAAATCCTCCCTTCCATCTCCATTCAAATCACCAACTGCGGCACCCGGTCCAAATGTCGAGGTACGATGAGGCAGAAGAACCTCTTTTGCAAAATCATTATATTCATTTTCTATATGTTGATATTGTGGAAAAGAAGCAGTATCCTTTATAGTTGTAAAAAGCTGACTATCTTTTTCATTTTCCCCTTCTGAAACCTCTGTAGCATTATTGTAGTTGAAAGTAAGTAGCTGGTTGGCTTCAACATCATTTATCCTTTCAGCCCTACCATCAGGCCAGATAATTCTTATTTCATCAATAACTTCAGCCTTTGCAAGACCAAAGTGCAACTGAGGAGCAACAGAAGACTGGAAACCCCTTGTAAGCGTAAGCTCCTGCATTTGCTCTGTATCATTGACCTTCACATACGCCCGTGCCCCTAACCCAAAGGAATTGTTCTCATTACCTTTAAATTGTATCTGGACGAAATTATTATAGTCTGAACTGGTGTTCTCGAAGAAAGAAGCACGATCATCTATATTATTAGTGATAATTTCTAAATCTCCATCATTATCCAGATCTGCATAAACAACTCCATTGGACCATCCTTTATATTCAATACCCCATTTTTCATTTGCTATCTCGAAAGATAGATCCCCATTATTCTGAAACATGAAATTATCTATCTTTTCAGAGGGAATATTCAGGCTCTTTTCCAACTGATTCTCCTCTACAACCCTTGTTTTCTTTAGGTTATTGAAATAATCATTGTTATTAATTTCTCTTCTTGTCCCATTGGTAACAAACAGATCTTTGAGCCCGTCATTATTAAAATCAGCAAACAAAGGGCCCCAACTCCAGTCGGTAGAAGAAGCTCCTGTTATTCGGGATAAATCGGCAAAAAACGGATTTTCATCCTCAAAAACACCTGTGTTTGTCTGAAGCGTATTTTGCATATACTGGTAATGGAAACCGGCATCTACTGTGCTCCAAAACAAATCGGGATTCATACTTGCCATGTTGGCTTTTTTCCTTCTGTTTTTCTTGGCAGACATATCTACCTGATAAATATCTAGATTCCCGTCATTGTTATAATCGGCAATATCCACTCCCATACCATAAAAAGCAGTATGCGAGGTAGCTTTCTTAACAACCTCCCTAAAAGACCCATCTCCGTTGTTCATGTACATAAAATCAGGAGAACTAAAATCGTTGGATATATAAATATCCGGCCAGCTGTCATTATTCAGATCGCCCACTGTAGCAGATAATGACAACCCAAAACTGCGGACTCCAGCTTCATCGGTGACATCTATAAATTTTCCGTCGTCATTGCGTAATAAGTGATCAGATTCAAGATCGCTTACATTTTTCATTTTATACTCGTATATAAAATTGGGAGAATCAAAGCGGGTGGGGGGATAATTAGCTATGTAGGCATCAAGATCACCATCTTTATCATAATCAAAGAAGGTAGTTTGAACACTGTTCCCAGGGTCGTCCAACCCATACTCTTCTGCCCTTTCTTCAAAAGTACCATCACCGTTATTAATAAAAAGCTGGTTGTTCTTCGGTTCATATTTCCCTCCTACAGAGAGATAAATGTCCAGGTAACCATCACCATTTACATCTGCCATAGTTACCCCTGTATACCAGCGCTTGTCTCCGGTAACCCCGGCCGCTTCAGTTATATCCTCAAAAATCAGATTTCCTTTGTTGAGATAAAGCTTATTTGGCACCTGGTTCCCTGTAAAATAAAGATCCTGTAAGCCATCATTATTAATATCTCCGGCAGAGACACCACCCCCCATGTAGATGTAAGAATAGTTAAAATAATTAAGGGAATCAGTCTCTGTTAAAATATTACTGAAATCGATTGCGGAATCTTCTGAAGAGATGTTACGAAAAATTTGAGTTTCTGAAGAATCAGATACTGCAACTTCCTCTTCTTCCTTACAACTACTAAGCAGAACCAAAGTAGCAACTGCGATAATATTTAAACAAATTCTCATTTTATACTGTCTATTTAAAGAAAATTCCATTAACATATAATTAACGGCTGTAATGTATGAAATTCCTAATTTTCTGAAGGCAAATTTAAAAATTATTAGTTCTCACTTCAAAAAATTCAAATTGCTCAGATAACAGTACGCAAGCTTCCTCCTTTTTCACTTGAAATAAGCAAAGAAAATGTCAGTTTAAAATCAAAAAATTTAAATGGTGCAGGTCTTCCTTGAAAATATGAAAAGGAGGCCTGAGATTTTTTTTATTACCTTTATTAGATGCAAAAAGCTTGTTTGGAATGTGGCGAAAAACTGGTAGGCCGCGAGGATAAAAAATTCTGTAGTGACTATTGCCGTAATGCGCACCACAACAAGGCAAACAAAGACAGTACTAAGCTTGTGCGGAATACCAACAACCAGCTACGCCGAAATTACCGCATTCTGCAGGATTTAAATCCGGAAAATAAAACAAAAACCAGCAAGTCTAAATTGCTGGCAAGAGGTTTTAATTTTGAATTTTTTACGAGTATCTACACCACAAAAGCAGGAACAGTGTATTATTTTGTATATGACCAGGGATATTTGCCTCTGGAAAATGATTTTTATGCCCTGGTAAAGCGCAACTAAGTCCTCCAGGTATCTCCTTTAAGTTGCATTGCCGCTTTTAAAATATCACTTTGGCTAATTTGCCCTACAAGCTTTCCGTCTTCGCAAATTGGGAAACGTCGATGTTTTAGTTCAACAAATTTCTTTGCGGCATCCAGGACATTCATTTTACCATCTATTGTTTCTACATTGCAGGTCATATGCTTCTTCACCGTTAAATCCTCCATAGGCATATTGTAATAACGGCTGTCAGAAATCTGCTTTAAGCAATCTCCTTCAGAAATAATACCCAAAAGCTCATTCCTTTCATTTACAACAGGGCCTCCGGAAATCCGGTTTTCCACCAGCTTTGCGATAACATCTGTTATCTTCTCCTCTTTCCTGAAAGTAATAAGCGAAGTGCTCATATAATCTTCTACTAATATTGGCTCTTCGACCGGTTTCTCCGGCTCAGCGCGCTTCCCCTGAAAACTTTTAATAGCCATAGTTTAAGTTTTTGATTGTTAAGTAATTAAATATAGCAAAAATTACGACAGCCTGATTGCTTGTCTTAATTTTTCTTTTTTGCAATAAATCTTAACTAACTTTAGACCTTATTATAACAGCAACTTTACATAATATGCTGAAAAGATTTTCTGCGGTTTTCGCCTTCCTTCTTATCGTTCTCGCCATTTGGTTGCATTACTACAGCAGCCAGCCAGGCTATAATCAATCTGAAGCTGTTCCGGAAAAAGAATTTTCTACTACACGCGCCTTTTCCCATGTAGAAGAAATTGCCAAACAGCCACACTTTGTTGGAAGTGCAGCTCACAGCCGCGTTCGCAATTATATTATCAGCCAGCTGCAGGAAATGGATTTGCAAGTGCAGGTTCAGGAAGGTTATCACCTTAACAATACAGGAGAAATGGCCCGGCCGCAAAATATCATTGGTCGTATAGAAGGTTCCGGCAATGGAGAGGCGCTCGTGCTTATGTCGCATTATGACAGTGACCCCCATTCTTCCTTTGGAGCGAGCGATGCAGGGAGCGGAGTTGCCACTATTCTTGAAGGAATAAGGGCTTTTCTTGCGGCCAATACCTCTCACGAAAATGATATTATCATTCTGTTTACAGATGCTGAAGAGTTGGGCCTCAATGGCGCCGGACTCTTCGTAAACGAACATCCATGGGCTGAAGACGCAAAGCTGGCATTCAATTTTGAGTCGCGCGGAAGTGGAGGAAATTCCTTTATGCTACTGGAAACCAACGACGCAAATTCGGCTTTAATAAAGGCTTTTAAAAAAGCAAATCCGCAGTTTCCCGTTACCAATTCCCTCGCCTACAGTGTCTATAAAATGCTACCCAACGATACAGATTTAACCGTTTTACGGGAGGAGAGAAACATCAACGGATTCAATTTTGCATTTATCGACGATCATTTTGATTACCATGCCGCTACAGATGTTTCGAAAAATCTCGATAGGGAAAGCCTCGCGCAGCAGGGAAGTTACCTCATGCCATTGCTCTATCATTTTAAAGACGCAGAGCTCTCACTAGATTCTACTGAGGATTTACTATATTTCGATCTTCCCTTCGGCAGGATTATCTCTTATCCTTTCTCCTGGATTTTTCCAATGCTTATAGCCGCAGGTATTCTTTTTCTCGCGCTCCTGGTTTATGGGTTCAGCACAAAAAGGCTGGAACTGAAGTTGGTTCTGAAGGGATTCATTCCTTTTTTACTTAGCCTCATCATCTCAGGAGTACTTGTTTTTTTGCTCTGGGAATTTTGTTTGATGATCTACCCTGAATATTCCGAAATGGAACAGGGTTTTACCTATAACGGATATTATTACATATACGCCTCAATTTTCCTAAGCTTAACCGTCTGCTTTTTTGCCTATCGGAAGAATTTTAAACCAAAATATACCGCCTCCCGCTTTGTAGCTCCGCTATTTTTCTGGTTGCTGTTGTGCTCCCTGGTTGCCTTTGTATTAAAAGGTGCTGCGTATTTTATAATTCCGGCTTTCTTCGGAATCTTGCAATTATTGGTAATGCTCAGGCAAAAACAGCCAAATTTGCTCCTAATGTCTGTTTTGTGTTTACCGGCAATCTTCATACTAATGCCTTTTGTTGATGCTTTTCCGGTTGCACTGGGTTTAAAAATTCTATTTGTTGCAGCAATTCTAACCATGCTTTTGTTTTCATTACTATTGCCTGTTTTCAGTTATTTCCGAAGAAATAAAGCGCTTGCGGTAGTATCTTTTGTCATTTTTAATGTACTTTTTCTAACCGCCCATTTTAAATCAGATTTTACTACAGAAAGGCCAAAGCCCAATAGCCTGGTTTACCTTTTAGATGCAGATACTCACGAAGCCCAATGGTTTTCTTACGATAATATGCCAGATGAATGGACCGCTAATTATTTTGGGGAAGAGCCGGCGATCCACCCTTCAAAAATGGCAAATTTCGATAGTAAGTACGGCAGCACATTTACCTACAGCGCAACTGCACCAAAAATAGACTTACAAGAACCGGGAATTTTGCTTGAGCTAATCGGCAGTTCTGCAAATACTAATAATTATTCTCTTAAAATCGCTCACAACAGGAGCGTGAACAGGCTGGAACTATTTGCAGATCCCGATTTGGATTTTGAAGAATTTGAAGTCAACGGGAAAACAGCAAAAGAAATTTCCCTTGGAGAAAACAATTTCCATGTGTTCAAAAAAAGATGGAAAGAACAACTGCTGCTTTACCACGCTGCAGGCAATGATACCCTGCGGATAAATTTCAGATTACAAAAGGACAAAGAACCCGAATTTTTGCTTTACGAATCCAGCTATGACCTGTTGGAAAATTCCGCATTAAACGTTCCAGAAAGGCAGGATTGGATGATCCCGAAGCCATTTGTGGTTAATGACGCGGTGATAATTAAGAAAACTATAAACCCAGAAAATAATTCCGGAGCGGCAAATCAATGATCACTAAAATTTTACAATTATGAATATTTCTATCCTAGGTTGCGGCTGGTTGGGCCTCCCGCTGGCAAAAGCTTTAATAAAAGAAGGGGACACCGTAAAAGGGTCTACCACGCGAAGGGAAAAAGTGATACATTTACAGGAAGAACAGATTTTACCTTACCAGATTGAGCTTTTTACTGAAGGAATCCAGGGAGATATTGATGCTTTCCTCTCAGGATCTGAAATTCTTGTCTTAAACATCCCACCAGGGCTTCGCAGTGATCCGGAAACAGATTTTACCGGAAAAATGGAGCAGCTTTTGGATCATTTAACGAGAAGCAGTATCAAAAATGTGCTTTTTGTGAGCTCCACTTCTGTTTATAAAGACACTGAAGAATTTTTTGTTTATACTGAAACTTCTACTCCAAATGGGAATTCCCGTGCGGCAGTAGAAATTATTGCTGCAGAAAAACTGCTAACCGCAAATGACAAATTCAGCACTACAATTGTAAGATTTGGAGGATTACTGGGCGCAGACCGGCATCCGGTTAATTTCCTGACGGGCAGGGCGGGCTTAGAAAACCCAAAAGCGCCGGTAAATTTGATACAGCAAGAGGATTGTATAGAAATTATTCAGAAAATTATTGAAAAAGAAGCCTGGGGAACTGTTTTTAACGCTGCTTTTCCCGAACATCCCAAAAAGGAAGCTTACTACGCAAAAAAAGCAGCTCAAAACAAGCTTGCTTTGCCAGAATATGATCAAATACACCCTTCAAAGGGAAAAATTATAACCTCCGAAAGGCTGGAAGGAATGCTGGATTTCAAATTTAAACACAACATATAGCCGGTACCTGAAAAAATCAATTTGAAAATTTGAAGATTTGGAAATTTGGAAATTTGCTAATGAGAAGCTCCAAAAAAGAGAGACTTCTAAAATGGCAATTATCGGCTTCGAGGAGTTCGGAGTTCGGAGTCCTTTTGTCAGTTCAGAATATCGAGAACCAGGATCGGAAAGAAGATTCGAGAGGCTGAAATCAATTTACAAAATTTGAAGATTTGCTAATGATTATCTAAAAGGCAGGGCTTCTAAAATGGCAATTATCGGCCTTCAGAAAAAGTTTGCTCAACTACGAACTAAAGACTACGAACAAAAAAGCAGTGTCACATTGAGTATATCAAAATGTGTGGGTTTTACAAACTCCCCTGACAGTTATTTACTTTGTATAAGCTTTTGAATAAGGAGACCAAATTTCGTAAATAGGATCACCCTTGGAACTTTTCCCCTGGTGGTGCCATTCGCCATCTTTCACTTCGTACTGAAAGTCAAGACTGGCGCCTACCCTGCCACTATCGCGGGAGAAAAATTCGATATTTTCGATGTACTTACCATCTTCAGCAGAATAAGTACCGCCGCCCGTACCACTGAATTCTTTTGTCGCCGAATTAAAAGCGATCCACTGAAAACGTCCGCCCCCAAGGATCTTAACCGTTCTACGATCGCCGGGAGTCCTTCTGTTTATGTCCCCATCCCTCATTCTGCCGGTAATCACCCAGTTTCCGCTAAGGTCATTTTCTTCCGAAGAAATTTTTTCCCAAACCTGGACTTCAGTTACATTGTCAATTTCAATTTTGTTACTTCCATCGAGAAAAGTAAGTTTAGGATTGAAAGTGTGGCCAACAACTTCAGAATTTTTTGTGTTAAAATCTGGCATTTCCTGGTAATCACCTTCTGAATATTCGCCGCCAAGAGTCCACAGAAATTCATTAGTTTTAGAACTTTTGGCACCTTCAGCAAAATAACCGTCCTGATAAATCCTTACCACATCTTTGTCAGTAATTTCCTTTCCGTTTTCTTCAACAAGTTTCCAGGAACCTTCCAGGCCTTGTGCTTTTATTGAAAAACATAAAATAAGTAGCGGTAGAATAATTAACTTTTTCATATTTGACATTTTTAATTAATGAAAACATTTCGGCTGAATTCAAATTTTCACTACTCCTGTTCTTCCCCGTAAGTATCATATTCGGGATACAGGAAGTTGTTGTAAGGGAATCTTGTAATGTGAATTTTCCTTACTGCTTCATAAACTTTCTTCCGGAAATCTTCAATGTTTTCCTTTTCTAAAGCAGAAATAAACAGCACATCCTCACCCAAACGATTCATCCACGTCCTTTTCCAATCTGTGAGCGTATTGTGAGCCGTGGTTTTTTCGGTTACCAGATCATCTTCAGCAATAACTTCAGGTTTGTACTGGTCAATTTTATTAAAAACCATCAGCGTTGGCTTATCTGAACTTTTAATTTCGTCCAAAATCTGATTTACCGAATCTATATGTTCTTCAAAATTAGGATGGGAAATATCCACCACATGCAGGAGCAAATCTGCTTCACGAACCTCATCCAGCGTTCCTTTAAAAGATTCTACAAGCTGTGTAGGCAGCTTCCGGATAAAACCTACAGTATCGGTTAGTAAAAATGGCAAATTTCGAATTACTACTTTACGAACAGTAGTGTCAAGTGTCGCAAATAATTTATTTTCAGCAAAAACTTCACTTTTGCTAATCACATTCATTAAAGTGGATTTCCCCACGTTGGTATAACCTACAAGCGCCACACGCACCAATTGTCCGCGGTTGCCCCGCTGCACTTCCATTTGCTTATCTATTGTAGCTATTTTCTTTTTAAGAAGTGCAATTTTATCACGCACTATACGCCTATCTGTCTCAATTTCGGTCTCACCCGGACCTCGCATTCCAATACCCCCACGTTGCCGCTCAAGGTGAGTCCACATTCCCGCAAGTCGCGGCAACAAATATTCGTATTGGGCCAGTTCCACCTGCGTCCTGGCATAACTGGTTTGGGCCCTTTGCGCAAAAATATCGAGAATAAGGTTGGTCCTGTCCAACACTTTGCATTTTAGAATTTTCTCTATGTTTTTTTGCTGTGCAGGTGAAAGTTCATCATCAAAAATGGCCGTACCAATCTCATGCTCATCCACAAAAGCCTTTACATCGTTCATTTTACCCGAACCGATAAAAGTCTTAGGATTGGGCATATCTAACTTTTGTGTAAAGCGCTTTAAAACTTCACCGCCGGCCGTATAGGTAAGAAACTGGAGCTCATCCAGATATTCTTCCAGCTTATCTTCTCCCTGATCTTTGGTGACGATCCCTATAAGAACCGTTTTTTCGTATTGTAAATCGGTTTTTTCAATCATAAAGACAAAGTTACATAATTGAATGTTATTGTGATTTTTAGCGATGTTTATTCAACAAAAATTTAACGCAGAAAAGCCTGCCATTTTCACAGCAGGCTTTATTTTTTAGCAATTGTTTTAAACTAGAATCCGTAATTGATTCCTACGCCAAAAACTTCCCTAACCTGAAAGGCTGCCACGGCATTGTCATCATAAATTGCCTGGAACAAAAGATTTGCAGATAGGTAATCGTTAATATCCATTTGCAGGTCCATCAAATAATCTATATCTATGTTACCAGGCTTGTCCAGGTAATTTTGATAGAAATTGACAGAATTGCTCATAATAACATTTTCCAGCAACTCGAAATTCGCAAGTATATTTAGAGAAGAACCAAACTCAAACCTCATAGATTTACCTCTGTCCACTCCAAAATATTCCCCGTCCTGATAATCGGGGCCTGTTGTGAAACGGTCGTCTACAAAAATGAAACGTGAAGTTGCAGGTGCAAGATTTATGACGAAATTTTCATTTTTCTTATACATAATACCGGGCCCAGCCTGCAGATAAGCGGGAGAAAGGAAGTGCGTGGTTTCTGTTCTTATAGTTTCCCCATCAGCGCCTTCACTAAACCTGTAACCTTTGTCGAACTGCGTTCTGAAATTAAGGAAAAAGGAATAATAGAAACCCGATTCTTCAATTTCCAATCCTGCAAGAGAGTTTATATCCAGCCTGTCACTGGATTTTCTGGGAAATTCGTCTGTTCTCACTTTGGTAAGACCGTAATTTCCAAGAATTTTGTTCCTCCATGTAAAATCGTCCTGCCGGTAGTTGATATTATAATCTACGGTAAGGTTCCCGGCGATGCTGGAAGTTCCCCCGCCGGTCCATTCTGCATTAAAAGCAGACTGATTGAAAAGCAACTGGACATTACCTTCTGTATCCCATCCATTGGGCGGGACAGAATCTTTTTGCATTTCTTGTTGTGCCTGTACCGTTACTGTAATTGTAAAACTTAAAGCTACAAGTAAAAATTTTAGCATTCTTATTTTTTTGGTTTTTTGTAAAGAGGTACAGAGGAACAAGCTTCCCCATACAACAGGCTTTTTACTACAGGTTGCAACTTTTCTATAAGCAACAAGTAAGCGTTTTTAGGGACCGGTTTATGAGAACATCCCTTAACAATAACAGGTTTATCCACTAACCCTGAAACATCCATATCCTGAATAATTTCGGTATATAAAACGGTCTCCAGATCATCCAGGTTTCCGGAAACTGTTTTTTTTGCGTAAGGCTGAAGATAAGTAGCCAGCAACATATAAGCCCAGGCGGGAATTATAGCATCTGTAGTGCAGGTTAGCGCCACATAAGCATCTTTGTACCGGCTCCAGTCGTGCTGGGCAGCTTTTTCTCTAAACACTCCTTCACGAAGCACCAGCCCTTCCAGCAACCAGTCTTTTATATCGAAAAGCACCCGTTCTCCCGGTGGATAATAGTCTTCAAGATCAAAGGTTACCAGTTTACTGTTGGCTACTCTGTTTACTATTTCTGTAGACATATCTTTTTATATTTTCAGCGCTAAAAATTTGCTTTATAAAAGTCCCAGTTCCAGTTTTGCCTCTTCGCTCATCAGGTCCTGTGTCCATGGTGGATCGAAAGTAATTTCCACCTCGGCATCTTTTACCATATCCAATGACTTTACCCTTTCTTCGACTTCCTGCGGCAGACTCTCGGCTACGGGACAGTTAGGGGTGGTAAGCGTCATAAGGATTTTCACCTCATAATCCGTACTCACCATCACATCGTAAATCAATCCAAGTTCGTATATATCCACGGGAATTTCGGGATCATAAATGGTTTTAAGGACCTTTACGATTTTTTCTCCTAATGCTTCAGTATCTATTTCCTGTTCCATCTTAATTTAATTGCGTTTGGTATGCCACGGCATACATTTTTAACTGTTTGATCATGCTCACCAATCCGTTTGCCCGGGTAGGCGAAAGATGTTCCTTTAACCCAATTTCATCTATAAACTGCGTATCGGCTTCAATAATATCTGACGGGTGTTGATTAGAGAATGCCCTAATAAGGATCGCTACGATCCCTTTTGTAATAATCGCATCACTATCTGCCGTAAAGGTCAGTTTATCACCTTTAAGTTCTGCATGTACCCACACTTTGCTCTGGCAGCCTTTAATAAGATTTTCTTCAATCTTATATCTCTCATCGATTAGCGGCAGCGATTTTCCAAGTTCTATCATATATTCATAACGCTGCATCCAGTCGTCGAACATGGCAAACTCATCTACGATCTCCTCTTGTATTTCCTTTATATCTTTACTCACTTTTCATCTGTTTTTTTAAGGCTTAAAAGCTCCTCATTATCTCCTGATAACAATGTTAAATTATTATCCTCAATCTTTACATTCCTGATTTTTGGAAGTATTTTCCCGAAATCATCTTCATATTCCATCTTCCCTTCACAGTACATTTTGGTTCCCAGCGGCGGATTAAATTTAATTACTGAATCCTGAATTTTATAGGTCGCTACAAAATTATTACAGCCCAATTTTCCTGAAAGCCGTTGTTCTTCACCATTAAATTGAAGGTTAAATCCTTCGGAAGAAACATCCTGCCCTTCAATTTCCAGCAATTTATATTCGCTGTCAATGGCATTGAGAGCTGCGGGATCTTCTGAAATCTCTTTTTCTGAATTTCCGCAGGAAATCATTAAAAATGCACTAATTATAAAAACGACTTTTTTCATCCTTCTTTCTTTATGAAAGCATTGCCCTAGCCTTTTCTACCGCTTCTATAAACCGATCAATTTCGGCTCTTGTATTATAAAATGAAAAGGAAGCCCTGACGGTACCCGGAATTTTATAAAAATCCATAATAGGCTGTGCGCAATGATGACCTGTACGTACTGCAATTCCCAATTTATCCACAATTGTTCCTATGTCGTAAGGATGAAGGCCTTCTATATTAAAAGAAACCACAGATGTTTTCTCTTTGGCAACTCCATAAATCCTCATCCCTTTAATCTCCAATAATTTTTTTGTTGCATATTCCAGCAAATCCTGTTCGTAGGCGGCGATGGCATCAAAACCTATATTATCGAGATAATCCAGGGCAGCACCAAAAGCTATTCCGCCACAAATATTTGGTGTTCCAGCTTCAAATTTGTGCGGAAGATCTGCATAAGTTGTTTTTTCAAAAGTTACTGTGGCAATCATCTCACCGCCTCCCTGGTAAGGGGGTAACTTGTTTAGCCATTCTTCTTTTCCGTAAAGAACCCCAACTCCGGTTGGACCGCACATTTTATGTGCAGAAACAACATAAAAATCGACATCCAGCGCCTGAACATCTGCCTTAATATGTGGTGCTGCCTGTGCCCCATCAATTAAAACCGCCGCTCCTGCCGCATGTGCTTTATCGATAACTTTTTTTATAGGATTAACCGTTCCCAAAGCATTGGATACATGGTTTAAAAAGACAATTTTCGTCTTTTCTGACAGTAATTCTTCAAAAGCAGTATAAACCAATTCCCCGTCTTCATTCATGGGGATCACATTCAGTTTTGCACCTGTTTTCTCGCAAATCATTTGCCAGGGCACAATGTTAGAGTGATGCTCCAGTGCTGAAACCAGAATTTCATCCCCTTCTTTTAAAATCGCGCTGAAACCACTTGCCACCAGGTTGATCCCGTGAGTTGCCCCGGAAGTAAAAATTATTTCGTGCGACTTTTCCGCATTAAAATGCTTCTGAATCTTCTTTCTGGCAGCTTCATATTTATCTGTAGCCTCCTGGGAAAGCGTATGTACGCCACGGTGAATATTGGCATTGTAATTTAAATAATAATCAACTATCGCGTCTATAACCTGCTGCGGCGTTTGGGAAGTGGCCGCATTGTCGAAGTAGACCAGGGGATAATTATTGACTTCCCTCTGAAGGATAGGAAAGTCTTTTCTGATCTTTTCTACATCAAAAACATTTTTTTCAGCAGCAATACTCATTCTGTCATTTTTTAAAAATTCAGGATCTACTTTAAGGATACTGCCAGAAAGCAGTAGTTCTACAGGTTAAAACCTAGCTCAACACCCAATTTTAAGGCGATAAGCTTATTGATCCTTTTCTTGATTTCCGGGATTTTTACGCTTTCCAACACATTATTTGCAAAAGCATACATCAATAATCCGCGTGCTTCTTTCTTTGGGATTCCCCTTGCCCGCAAATAGAACAATGCTTCTTCATCCAGCTGACCGATTGTACAACCGTGACTACACTTAACATCATCTGCAAAAATTTCAAGTTGCGGCTTGGAATTTATTGTCGCCTTATCGTCTATTAAAATGTTATTGTTAGACTGGTACGCATTTGTTTTCTGTGCTTCCTTTTCCACAACAACCTTTCCGTTAAAAACGCCAATAGATTGATCTGCAAAAATCCCTTTATAATCCTGGTGACTTTCGCAATTCGGCTCGATATGGTGTACCAGGGTATTGTGGTCCACATGCTGTTTCCCTTCAATAATCGTTACCCCTTTCATAGTAGAATCTATATGTTCCCCTCTCTGATAAAAATTGAGATTATTACGGGTTAACTTCCCTCCAAAAGAAAAAGTATGTACAGAGACATGGCTCTCAGATTTCTGCTCAACAAAAGTGTTATCTATTAAAGATGCCGAAGATTTGTCGTTCTGGATCTTGTAGTAATCTACAATAGCTCTTTTATCTGCAAATATTTCAGTAACGGAATTAGTCAGAACAGGATGATCGGTAAGGCTCTGATGGCGCTCAATTATCTGAACATGCGAATTTTCATCTACCACTACTAAATTACGGGGTTGCACCAGTAACGCAGATTCATTTCCTGTTGAGAAATTTATAATCTGAATTGGCTTATCAGCCATCTTGTTCTTGTGGATATGAATATATGCCCCTTCTTTTGCAAATGCCGTATTCAGCGAATTTAAACCCGATTTCGGTGCAATTTTATTGAAGTAATTATCTATAACCGCCTTGTACTTGGGATTATTTAAAGCCGAAGACATTAGACACACATCAATCTTATCGTGGGTAGTCTGGGAAAGATGTGAGGAAAATATACCATCTATAAAAACCAGATCATACGTATCTATATCATGGATAAGAAACTTCTTTATATCCCTGTACTCTATAGCCTCTTCCTTCTTCGGAAATACGCTATAGTCGTGCTTTAAAACAGAATTAAGGGAAGTGTATTTCCAGTCTTCCTGCTTTCGGCTGGGAAAACCCATCGCTTCGAAGTCCTTAATTGCCTGGCTTCTTATTTGGTGAACATCATTATCACTTCCAAAGTCTTCTTCGAAAGCCAAAAATGATGATACTAATTTATCTTTTAATTCCATGTTTGTATGTTTCAAGTATTAAGTTTAAAGCTCTAAGCCTGCGCTTCTAAACTTCAAACTCCTCAATTTTCAAATTGAAAAATCTTCAAATTTTCAAATCGTTTACACCGCTTTTTCCGGCGTTACCCAGTCGTAACCTTTTTCTTCCAATTCGAAAGCCAGTTCTTTACCACCAGTCTTCACGATTCTCCCATCTACAAGAACATGTACCACATCTGGCACGATGTAATTCAATAAACGCTGGTAGTGCGTAATTACCAGAACGGCATTATTCTCATTTCTGAGTTTATTCACACCATCTGCGACTATTTTCAAGGCATCGATATCCAAACCGGAATCTGTCTCGTCCAGGATCGATAACTTTGGATTTAGCATAGCCATCTGGAAGATCTCGTTACGCTTTTTCTCCCCTCCTGAAAAACCTTCATTTAAAGATCTTGATAAAAACTTCCTGTCGATTGCCAGCATTTCTGATTTTTCACGGATAAGCTTCAGCATTTCATTTCCCGGCATATCTTCCAGCCCCTGCGCTTTTCTATGTGCATTTATAGACGTACGCATAAAATTGGTTACTGAAACCCCGGGAATTTCTGTAGGATATTGAAATGAAAGAAAGATACCCTTGTGCGCTCTTTCTTCAGGATCCAGCTCAGAAAGATCTTTATTTTCAAAAAGGATCTCCCCTTCTGTCACATCAAATTCTTCTTTTCCTGCGATAACCGAAGACAATGTACTTTTCCCGGAACCATTTGGTCCCATTATAGCGTGAACCTCTCCCGGATTAATTTCGAGATTAATTCCCTTTAGGATCTCTTTATCGTCTATACTCGCGTGTAAATTCTTAATTCTAAGCATAATTTTATGGTATGCATTCCGATAATCCGGAATTGATTTAAACTATTCTTGTTCTATTTATTAGCTTCCGAAGTTTCTTTCTCCTGAAGAATTTCTATTATTTCCCTGATTTCCACAACTTCTTTCCAACCTTCCCGGCTCTGGTTAGGTTGGATTTTACCTTTAATCTTCACCTTCACCAAATCAAAATCTTCCTTTTTATAAGGCTTTACCTTATCTGCAAGTTCTTGTGCCATGGAATCGATTTTCACTCCGTACACAAAATCCTGCCCCCGGAAGACTGCAGCATCTGCAACATAAATAAACTCACCGGTAAGGGTTGGAATACTATCCGCAACAGTTTCGGCTTCAGGCTCGGTCACAATTCCCTGCCTGTCTTCATCCTGACAGCTTATCATAATTAGCAGTATCGCAAAGAGACTCAGCAACTTCTTCATAATCCTTCTTATCCTAATATCTTATCCTACTGAACCTTCAAGTGATATTTCCAGTAATTTCTGGGCTTCTACAGCAAACTCCATAGGCAGTTTATTTAAAACTTCCTTACTAAAGCCGTTTACAATTAAAGCAATTGCTTTTTCTGTATCTATCCCCCGCTGGTTGCAATAAAAAATCTGATCTTCCCCGATTTTACTTGTTGTGGCTTCATGCTCCACCTGTCCCGATTTGTTCTTTACCTCGATATAAGGAAAAGTATGTGCTCCACATTCGTTCCCCATTAACAGGGAATCACATTGTGAAAAATTCCGGGCATTATCTGCGCGACTGTTTATTTGAACCAAGCCCCTGTAGGAATTCTGAGATCGTCCTGCAGAAATACCTTTGGAGATAATTGTACTTTTAGTGTTCTTACCTAAATGCACCATTTTGGTTCCGGTATCTGCCTGCTGATAATTGTTTGTTACTGCGATAGAATAAAATTCCCCTACAGAATTATCTCCTTTAAGGATACAAGACGGATACTTCCAGGTTACCGCAGAACCGGTTTCTACCTGGGTCCAGGAGATTTTT
Organism: Autumnicola edwardsiae; assembly: GCF_031846505.1. Lineage (NCBI taxonomy): Bacteria > Pseudomonadati > Bacteroidota > Flavobacteriia > Flavobacteriales > Flavobacteriaceae > Autumnicola > Autumnicola edwardsiae. The sequence continues at coordinate 22,077 of NZ_JAVRHP010000014.1, read as the reverse complement.
GCATTCTTCTCGCACAAGCCACGCTTGGTCACGAAATTGTACACACCACCTTTTCCTTCTTTATTCCCAGGGAACCAATTTTGCACCGTACTGTATTTAATTTCGGCATCATCAAGAGCTATTAGCTCCACAACTGCAGCATGCAATTGATTTTCATCCCGCGTTGGGGCCGTACAACCTTCCAGATAGCTCACATAACTACCCGGCTCGGCAACCACAAGCGTACGTTCAAATTGTCCCGTTCCTGCCTGGTTAATCCTGAAATAAGTTGAAAGCTCCATTGGGCAACGCACTCCCTTTGGGATATAACAAAAAGAACCATCACTAAACACAGCCGAGTTAAGTGCTGCGTAGAAATTATCTCGCTTAGGAACAACACTTCCTATATATTTTTTCACCAATTCCGGATGCTCCCTGATGGCTTCAGAAATTGAACAGAAAATAATTCCTTTTTCAGCAAGGGTTTTCTTAAAAGTAGTGGTAACAGACACCGAGTCCATTACGATATCTACCGCAACACCGGCAAGTTTCTTTTGCTCATCTACAGAAATTCCCAGCTTCTTAAAAGTATCCAGTAATTCGGGATCTACCTCGTCCAGGCTGTCATATTTCGGCTTCTTGTTAGGTGCTGAATAATAGGAAATATCCTGAAAATTCGGCTTTTTGTAATGTACATTAGCCCATTCCGGCTCTTCCATCTTTTCCCATTCGCGGTAAGCTTCAAGCCTCCACTCTGTCATCCATTCCGGCTCCTCTTTCTTTTTGGAAATCGCCCTTACAATATCCTCGTTTAAACCAACAGGAAAAGTATCAGATTCTATATCTGTATAAAATCCATACTCATACTCTTTGGTCTCGAGTTCTTTCTTTAAATCATCTTCAGTATATGCCATAGTCTCTAAATTCAGTAAAAGAGTTAAAGAGAAAAAAAGTTAAAAAGTTTAATCTACAATTTTCCCGTTCCTCTTAATGATGTATTTTATATAGTTAGAAAGCTGTTTTGAAATGGTAATAATGTCATTCTTCAGAACAACATACTCCTCATCACCTAAGACTTTCGTCTCTTTCATCACATTCAAAATATTTCTAACCTCGCCTGCTGAGCCTTTTGAAAAGTACAGAAAACGAACAAGCTCTTTGTCTGTTTCTCTTTCAAAACCTTCAGCTATATTATTTGATATAGAAAGTGTTGCTCTTTTAAGCTGATCTGTTAAAGCAAACTCTCTTCTTAATTTTTCACTTTTCTGAAGTTTAAAAATTTTCACTGTAAACGAGATTGCCTTTTGATAAACTTCTAAATCTTCAAAGGACTTATAATTGCTCATTTACTCTTTAACTTCTTAGCTTATTCTCTTATCACAGTGAAAAACTCTCTCCACAACCACAGGTGCGCTGGGCATTGGGATTGTTAAAGACAAAGCCCTTTCCGTTAAGTCCTCCGGAATATTCCAGGATTGTTCCGGCGAGGTACAAAACACTGCGCTTATCCACTACTATTTTTACATTGTTATCTTCAAAAAGCTTATCATCTTCGGCCTGAGATTTGTCAAATTTTAATTCATAAGACAATCCTGAGCAACCACCACTCTTTACACCAACGCGCACAAAATCCTGAACGCTGTCATAACCCTCTTCGGTCATTAAAGCGGCGATCTTCGTTTTAGCGCCTTCGCTTACTTTTATCATAGCTAAACAGATTAGTTCTAAATTGGGAACAAATATAGTACAAAACAAGCGGTTTACCATAGTGTGAGCATTTGTTTTAAGAATAGGTTAATAGGGCATTTCGATAAGACCCAATAACCTAAAAATAATTCTAATTAATTAGTTTACAGTAGATTAAATATTCATTTCTTTTAACCTTCATTTTAAGAACATAAAAGTCAGTTTCTATCATAAAAGCAACTGTTTTTAACCTCAGAAACTCTATAGAACAGGCTTCAGTTGAAATAATATTCACTTATTTTGCACTCTAAATTTGCATGTTATGTTTGAAAATAGTCAGGAAACCAAAACAAACCTTTCGGAATTAGGAGAATTTGGCCTAATAGATCATCTTACAAAAAACTTTGCACCAAAGTTAACGTCTACAAAAAAGGCCATTGGTGATGACGCCGCTATTCTGGATTTTGAAGACAATCAATGTATTGTAACCACAGATCTTTTGGTGGAGGGAGTACATTTTGACCTGGCTTATATGCCGCTGAAGCATTTGGGGTATAAAGCTGTTATGGTGAACGCATCAGACGTGTATGCCATGAACGGCAAAGCCACTCAAATTACCGTTTCTATTGCAGTTTCCAATCGTTTCCCTGTAGAAGCGCTGGAGGAATTATACTCCGGAATAGAACTGGCAGCAAATATCTACAATATCGATGTTATTGGCGGCGATACAACCTCCTCAACTTCAGGCTTAGTAATTAGCATAACTGCTTTGGGAATTGCTAAAAGTGAAGATGTTGTTTACCGGAGCGGCGCCAAACCCAATGATTTTCTCGTAGTATCGGGAGATCTTGGAGCTGCATATATGGGATTGCAGGTGCTGGAGCGAGAGAAACAGGTATTTAAGGCAAATCCTAATGCACAGCCAGATCTTGACCAGTACACTTATCTCATTGAAAGGCAGCTAAAACCGGAAGCAAGAAAAGATATTCCGCCGTTGTTGAAGGAGCTCGATGTGAAACCGACTTCTATGATCGATATTAGTGACGGATTATCTTCAGAAGTAATCCACCTTTGTAAAAATTCCAAAACCGGTGTAAATCTGTTTGAAGAGAAAATTCCGCTGGATCCCGCGGTAATTTCAGTATGCGAAGAATTTAAAATTGACAGTACCACAATAGCTTTAAGTGGTGGTGAAGACTATGAATTACTGTTCACCATTTCTCAGGAGGATTATGACAAAATTAAAGGCAACCCAAATTTGACAATTATCGGCCATATGACCGAAGAGAATGAGGGTATGCATTTAATTACCCGCGCAAACACAAAAATTCCTTTGATCGCCCGGGGCTGGAATTCAATGGAAAAAGAAGAGGAGGAAGATTAGCTCTTTAGCGGATAATTTTTTGCCCTGGAGGCTTATTCTTATAGCACTAAGTCACTCTCATAGAAGATTCAGCTAAATAATAAAGGCCGACCTCAAAAATGGAGCAAAAATCAGTACATACTATATAGATCTTCACCAGCTCATATTTCTCAGAAAGCCGTGTCATGAGTTTATTGAAGAAAATATTAGGAATATTTTCCTAATACTATATATGTAAATTCCTAATTGCTACCGAACGGATTAAGAAGCTTCAGCAAGTAAATTCTTGCGGTTCCTTCTTCTTTGATGGATCTTCGCAAGGTAATTGTTCGTTTCTTTAAATTTTGGGGTAAGGCAGGCTAAAAATCCGTTAGCCGTATCAGTCATTTCCATTCCACATTTAGCGCATTTATACTCGTGGATATGCTCAGTTACATTTTTGAAAACCTTAAGTGTATGTCCAAAAATGTTGCAAAAAACCTTTGAAAATGAAAATAGCTTAGGGTTTCTATTCTTCATAAAGATTTGATTTTCTTGTTTCTATAATTTAAAATTAGAAAAAAAAGTTAATAAATCAGATAAAAAGTTAAAATTAATCGATCAAATGTAAAAGTTTTCTTAATGTCGGTTTGTCTTCAATAAAGGATAAATGCCCTCCATTTAACAGAAAATAATTTGCATTCCCCGTAATAGCTACCTTTTTCAGGCTTTTATAATTTAAAATAGGATCCTCTTTTCCTGCAATTATATTTTTTTCTATTTCCAGGTTTGAAAATAGATTCATATTGTCTGTACGAATTTTCATACCTTTTGTTGCCGCTGTTATGCCCTTTGTGCTCATCTCCAGAGCTTCAGAAATTAAATTTTGAACCTCTGCCTTGTGCTTTCCTGAGCTGGACGGTAACATTAGATTGGAAATCGCCATTTTCACAAATGCATTTTTATTCTTACTGACCAGCTTTACTGCACGGTCACGGTTGTTTTTTCTCTCCTCGCTATCCGCTTCAGGAGTAGAATTGATTAATGTTAAACTTCTTAACAGAGTAGGGAAAATTTTTGACAATTCCAAACTCACATAACCTCCCATGGAATGTCCCGCGACCGCCGCTTTTTCTATACCCAAATTCCGCAGCACCTCTTTTACACCTTTAGCCATTTCCTCCATGCTGTGAATTTCATTAAAACAGCCAGATTTTCCATGACCGGGAAGATCTATACATACTACCTGCCTATGCGCTGCAAGGGAAGGAACAAAATCATCCCATATCTTCGAAGACTCCAGGAAACCATGTAAAAGAATCAGTGGGTTCCCCTCTCCTTCAGAAGAAAAAAATATTTCGGTATCTCTATAGTTTATGGTCATATGTGATAATTAAAAAGCCACGAAACATTATTTCTTATGTTCGTGGCTATTCAAAAAAAATAATCAGGAAATGCTAAGCATTCATTATTTCTTCAATTTCTTCTACTTCTATTGGAATGTTTCTCATTAAATTGAACGGCTCTCCTTTTTCCTGGATCACCACGTCATCCTCAAGACGAATCCCAAATCCTTCTTCCGGAAGATAAATCCCTGGCTCTACCGTATATACCTGGTTTGCCTCCATAGGTTCGGTAAGAATTCCGTAATCATGAGTATCCAAACCAATATTATGGGAAGTTCCGTGCATAAAATATTTCTTGTATGCAGGCCAATCCGGATTTTCCTTTTGCACATCGGCTTTGTCCAGTAAACCCAGACTTATTAATTCTGAAGTCATTAGTTTCCCTACTTCCTTATGATATTCTGCCCAGATGGTTCCAGGAACAAGCATTTTAGTAGCTTCTTTCTTCACGCGGTTTACCGCATTATATACCTGCTTTTGCCTTTCTGAATATTTCCCGGAAACCGGGATTGTACGGCTAAGATCACTGGCATAATTGGCATATTCGGCACCTGTATCCAACAGTATAAGATCTCCCGCCTGGCATTGCTGGTTATTTTCGATATAGTGAAGAACATTTGCATTGTTCCCGCTGGCGACAATAGGAGTATAAGCAAAGCCGCGGGAGCGGTTCCTGATCATCTCGTGATAATATTCGGCTTCAATTTCGTATTCCCAGACTCCCGGCTTCACAAATCCCAGCGTTCTGCGGAAAGCTTTTTCAGTGATATCACAGGCATTTTGCATAAGCGCAAGTTCTATTGGATCTTTAACAGATCGTAACCGCTGAAGTATAGGATTGCTCTTTGCTACCTGGTGAGCAGGATATTTCTCTTTGCACCATTTGATAAAGCGCATATCCCGGGTCTCGGTTTTATGTGAAGAACGATAGTGCTCATTAGTATTAAAATAAATGGTTTCACACTGTGTCATTACTTCAAAAAAGATCTTTTCAAAATCTTTCATCCAGTAAACTGTCTCCACGCCACTGACTTCCAGAGCTCTTTCTTTAGTAAGTTTTTCACCTTCCCAAACCGCAATATGCTCATTGGTTTCGGTTAAAAACAGAATTTCACGGTGCTCTTTCTTTGGTGCATCTGGAAACAGCACAAGAACACTTTCTTCCTGGTCCACTCCACTCAGGTAGAACAAATCCCTGTTTTGTTCAAACGGAAGTGTACTGTCAGCCCCAATAGGATAAACATCGTTAGAGTTAAAAACTGCAAGACTAGCGGGCTTCATCTTCGCCATAAAGTTCTTGCGGTTCTTTATAAAAAGTTTTGAATCGATTTGGTGATATTTCATTTATAAAATTTAATTATTGACTTTTAAAAGATATTTGTTTTAAGCATAAAGCATAAGGAACCTCGAATGAGAAGAATATGTATAGCCTTTTTCGGCTACTATGCAATTAACTAAGGCTATCTGGCCTGTTTTTCCGCAAAATTAAAAAGCTTCAGGTGAAATCCTGTTAAAGTGCCACTAAATATAGGTTTTTACCTAGCTTTCATACAATGACAGGCGGTTTTTAAGCCTCACATTCTGTTTTTGCAGTTTCTGCACCTGATCCAGTAAATGGTGGATCGCCTGCAGACCTTCTATATTAATATCGAGATCTTTGTGCAGCCGCATCATTTTCTCAAAATTCCGGAGGTGATCACAAGGCACATACTCCTTTCGCTCCAAAGTAACTATTTCAATAAGCCCGCTCTCGTAAAGAGAACTTATAAACGTTCGTTCCACCTTGTAAAGTGAACAAATTTCTTCTGCCGGTACTAAATCGTCTGACCTCATGATCTTAAATTTTGTAATTGCCTAAAAAGTTCCTTCTCCCTCTCGTTTAAACGTGTGGGCATTTTTATCTTATACGTGATAAAAAGATCTCCAAACTGTCCCTCCTTTTTATACTTCGGAAAACCCTTGCCTTTCAATTTTACCTTTGTATCTGCCTGGGTTTCCGGTTTCACCTTTAGCTTCACCTTTCCGTCGAAAGTGTCTACAGTGACTTCTCCGCCCAGGAGTGCTGTATATAAATCGATCTCTTCTATGCTGTACAGGTTCTCCTTTTCTCTCTTAAATTTTGTATTATTCACAATATTGAAGGTGATAAAAAGATCTCCTCTTGGGCCACCCTGAATTCCCGGCGCCCCGTGATTCCTGATTTTAATGGTCTGGCCATTCTCTACACCTGCAGGAATAGTAAGCCGGATCTTTTTACCATTCACAGTAATGGTTTGCTTCTGGCTCGTGTAAACATCGCTCAGATTTAAGTGAAGCTCGGCATTAAAATCCTGCCCCTTAAATTGCGCGCCTCTCCCTGCTCCACGGGCTCTCGCACCACCTCCAAACATCTGTTCAAAGAAATCTGAAAAAGTATCGTCTTCAAAATCTCCCGAATACGAGTACCCTCGTCCTTCACCATAACCGCCAAAACCTGCGCCGCTGCTCTGTTTTTGCTGTGACCTTGCCTGTTCATATTGATCTGCATGTTGCCAGTCCTTTCCGTACTCATCATACTTCCTGCGCTTTTCGGGATCACTTAAAACCTCGTGAGCTTCATTTATTTGCTGAAATCTCGCCTGCGCTTCTTTATCATTAGGGTTAAGATCTGGATGATATTTTCTGGCGAGCCTGCGGTAGGCTTTCTTTATATCTGCCTGGCTTGCAGATTTATCCAACTCCAACAATTTATAGTAGTCTATAAACTCCATTTATCATCGAATTAAATTTTCTCCGGAAATTTTTTCCCAAACTGAAATTACGAATTTCGGAATTAATTGCCGTTAAGCTTTTGCAAAAACAAAAGAAGATGATTGTTTAGCCTCTGTGAAAAACAAATTCCTAATTTCTTAATCCTTACAATTCCAATCAATTTTAGGCCTCTTTAAACTCTTTCTAAATTCATGGTAAAATACCAGCTAAAGTTTGTAATAAATAAGAATGAGGTGTATTTTTGCTCCACTTTTATTCAAACAATCTCAAATTTTATGGCAAAATCTGCGCTTTTAAAGTCATCTCTGGCGAAAAAATACTGGATGTCTTTCACGGGCCTCTTTCTTTGCACGTTTTTAGTAGGTCATCTCCTGGGAAATTTGCAGCTCCTGCTACCGGTAAGCGATGCCGCACGTGATCAATTTAATGAATATGCGTTGTTCATGACCACCAATCCGCTTGTACTTATATTATCTTACGTAACTTATATAAGTATTCTTTTTCACGCCATAGACGGGCTGGTATTAACCATTAACAACCGCAAGGCGAGACCTCAAAAATATGTCAGCTTCAGACCTTCTACCAATACTATCTGGGCTTCCCGGAACATGGGTATTTTGGGAACGGTTATCCTGGCTTTCATCATTGTACATATGAGCGCTCTTTGGGCTAAAATGAAATTTGGAGGATTGGATCACACCATTTACACTACAGAAAGTGGTGCGAGGGTAAAAGATCTTTACACCCTTACCCTCGAAACTTTTCAGGATTCGGAATGGGGATTGGTACTCGTAATCTTCTATGTGTTATCCATGATAGCAATCGCTTTTCACCTTATTCATGGTTTCGGCAGTGGATTTCAGTCTTTGGGAGTGAACCACCCTAAGTACAACGGGTTCATCAGAAAATTCGGATATGCATTTGCAATACTAATTCCTTTAGCATTTGCAGTAATTCCGGTATATATTCACTTTGTATTAGATAAAATATAAGCTATGGGAATATTAGATTCAAAAATACCAAAAGGCCCATTGGCAGAAAAGTGGACCAAACATAAAAATACGATTAACCTTGTTAATCCCGCAAATAAAAGAAATATAGATGTTATTGTTGTAGGTACCGGCCTTGCAGGAGGTAGTGCTGCCGCCACAATGGCAGAACTTGGTTATAACGTAAAAACCTTTTGCTACCAGGATTCCCCAAGACGCGCACACTCTATCGCCGCACAGGGAGGGATTAATGCCGCAAAAAACTATCAGGGAGATGGCGATTCCAACTATCGCCTTTTTTATGATACTGTAAAAGGTGGTGACTACCGCTCCCGCGAAGGAAACGTTTACCGTCTAGCTGAAGTTTCAGGAAATATTATTGACCAGTGTGTTGCACAGGGTGTACCCTTTGCCCGCGAATATGGCGGCTTGCTTGATAACCGCTCTTTTGGAGGGGTACTGGTTTCCCGTACTTTTTACGCAAAAGGTCAAACGGGACAGCAATTACTTTTGGGTGCATATTCTGCAATGAACAGGCAGATTAACCGTGGCAAGATCCAGCCGTTTAACCGTCATGAAATGCTGGATATTGTAATTGTAGACGGCAAAGCCCGGGGTATCATTGCAAGAAACCTGATAACAGGAGAAATTGAAAGACACAGTGCACATGCTGTGGTAATTGCTTCTGGTGGTTATGGAAATGTATTTTTCCTTTCTACAAATGCCATGGGAAGTAACGTTACCGCTTCATGGAAAATCCATAAAAAGGGTGCATATTTTGCTAACCCTTGTTACACGCAAATTCACCCCACCTGTATTCCGGTTTCAGGAGACCATCAGTCCAAACTGACACTGATGTCTGAATCTCTCCGGAATGATGGTAGGATCTGGGTTCCGAAGAAAAAAGAAGATGCTGAAAGTTTAAGAGCCGGAAAACTTAAGCCTACAGAAATAAAAGAAGAAGATAGAGATTATTATCTGGAAAGAAGATATCCTGCTTTTGGTAACCTTGTACCCCGGGATGTGGCTTCAAGAGCTGCAAAAGAACGTTGCGATGCCGGTTATGGCGTAAACAGAACCGGAGAAGCTGTTTTTCTTGACTTTGGTTCTGCATTTATGCGCTATGGTAGAGAAGAAGCAAACACGCAGCACCTCGATAATCCTTCAGAAGAAAAGATTAAAGAACTTGGTAAAGCTGTCGTAGAGGCAAAATATGGAAACCTTTTCCAGATGTACGAGAAAATTGTAGATCAAAATCCTTACGAAACGCCAATGATGATCTATCCTGCTGTACACTATACGATGGGCGGTATTTGGGTAGATTATAACCTGGAAACTACTATCCCCGGTTGTTTTGCTGCCGGAGAAGCGAACTTTTCAGATCACGGCGCCAACAGGCTTGGAGCTTCGGCCTTAATGCAAGGTCTGGCCGACGGTTATTTTGTTCTTCCGTATACAATTGGCAACTATCTTTCACAGGATATTAGCACCGGAAACATTTCTACGGAAACTGCCGAATTTGAAGCTGCAGAGAAGGAAGTTCGTGCAAGACTGGAGAAATTGATCAATACTAAAGGAACAAAATCTGTAGATAACTTCCATAAGCGCCTTGGTAAAATTATGTGGAACAAAGTAGGAATGTCCCGTAATGCTCCCAACCTTAAAGAAGCAATTTCAGAAATCCAGGCGCTGAGAGAAGAATTCTGGAATGATGTTAAAATCCCCGGAACTGCAAACGAAAAGAATTCCGAGTTGGAAAAAGCAGGCCGTGTTGCCGATTTCCTGGAACTTGGAGAACTTTTCGCTAAAGATGCGCTGCACAGGGAAGAATCCTGCGGGGGACACTTTAGAGAAGAATACCAGACAGAAGAAGGGGAAGCCCTTCGTGATGATGAAAATTTTATGTACGTGGCCGCATGGGAATACACAGGGCAACCTGCCGATGCCGTTTTACATAAAGAACAACTGGAATACGAAAATATTCAGGTTAAAACAAGAAGCTATAAATAATTTGAACATTTGAAAATGAGGAAATTTGGAAATTGACTCATCATCAAATCTTTAAATCTTCAAATTAAAAATATGAATCTTACACTAAAAATATGGCGTCAAAAAAACGCTACCGCTAAAGGAAAAGTACAGACTTACCAGATAGCAGATGTCTCTCCCGATATGTCATTTCTCGAAATGCTGGACGTATTGAACGAACAGTTGGTTGAAAAAGGAGAAGAGACTGTGGAATTTGATCATGATTGCCGTGAAGGTATTTGTGGATCCTGTTCTTTGCAAATTAACGGAGAGCCCCACGGGCCCGACCGTGGAGTTGCAACCTGCCAGTTGCACATGCGTAGATTTAAGGATGGTGACACCATTACCATAGAACCCTTTAGAGCAAAAGCCTTTCCTGTAATTAAGGATTTAATTGTAGACAGGAGTGCCTTTGAAAGGATCCAGCAAGCCGGTGGTTATGTTTCTGTAAATACTTCAGGAAATACGCAGGATGCCAATTCTATCCCAATAGATAAGGAAGATGCCGATGCTGCATTTTATGCTGCAACCTGCATCCAGTGTGGCGCTTGTGTTGCGGCCTGTAAAAATGCCAGTGCGATGCTCTTTACTGCTGCAAAAGTGAGCCAGTACGCACTTTTACCACAGGGAAAAGTAGAAGCAACACGACGTGTTCTTGCTATGGTGGAGCAAATGGACAAAGAAGGTTTTGGAAATTGTACCAATACCGGAGCTTGTGAAATAGAATGTCCTAAAGGAATTTCCCTGGAAAACATCGCCAGGATGAACCGCGAATATTTAAAAGCCAGTGCAAAATAAACACCGGTTAAATAATATATAATACCAATCCCGAACTTTGCCGTTCGGGATTTTTTATGCATCTTATTTAAAAAGTGGACCATGCCTGATTTCAATAATCTTCCTTCAAAACTGCCACAGGGCAAAACCAGTATATTTTCAGTGATGAGTACTTTGGCGAGAGAAAATGATGCCATTGATTTATCTCAGGGTTTTCCAAACTTCGAAACCGACGCGCGGCTAAAAGAGCTGGTTTATAAAGCTATGAAAGACGGACATAACCAATATCCGCCAATGAATGGGATTCCGGAATTACGGGAACAAATTTCTGCTAAAATTGAAGATTTGTACGGAGTGAAATATAAAGTAGATACTGAAATTACGCTTACTTCCGGTGCCACGCAGGCTTTGTATTGTGCTATTACCGCCTTTATCCATCCCGGAGACGAGGTGATTGTTTTTAAACCCGCCTACGACAGTTATGAACCGGCAATTAAATCTAATGGCGGGAAACCGGTGCTTGTTCAGCTAAAGGGAAAAGATTTCAGCATAGATTGGCAGGAAGTGAAGGACAAAATAAATGCCAGTACGAAAATGGTCATTATTAACACTCCGCATAATCCCACCGGCACGGTCATGTCCAAAGAAGACATGCAGCAACTGGAAGGCCTGCTGAAAAACACCAATATCATCCTGCTGAGTGATGAAGTTTACGAACATATTATTTTTGATAATATCGAACATCAAAGCGCTTCCCGTTTTCCCGGTTTAGCTGAAAGGGCTATAGTTTGTTCTTCATTTGGAAAGACATTTCATAACACGGGATGGAAAATGGGCTATTGCGTTGCTCCGGAAGAACTAATGAAGGAAATATGGAAGATTCATGAGCTCACCGTCTTTTGCGTAAATCACCCTATGCAACGTGCGTTTGCAGAATATTTAAAGGATCCCGAAAACTACCTTAGCTTAGGCAGTTTTTATCAGCAAAAACGGGACAAATTCCTCAAACTGATGAAAGGAACCAAATTTACCGCCATTCCCTCCTCTGGAACTTATTACCAGCTTTTTGACTTTTCTGAAATTACAGATGAAAAAGATACAAATTTTGCCAACCGGCTAACGCGGGAACATAAAGTGGCTTCTATCCCGGTTTCAGAATTTAATATTGATAAAAAAGACAATAAACAACTCCGCTTTTGCTTCGCTAAGACCGATGAAACCCTGGAAAAAGCAGCAGAAATCTTAAACCGAATCTGATTTTTCTTCAATCCTGAAAAAGCTTTAAATTCTACAGCAATACATGACCATTAAGATCGAAAATTGCCATTTTGAGCTGCACACGAGCGGGGCAGCATTCTGGAAAGACAAAAACATGCTCTTGATTAGTGATGTGCACCTGGGAAAAATCAGTCATTTCAGGAAATTTGGAAGCGCGGTACCTCAAAAAGCCATTGCCAAAAATTTCAGTGAACTTACAAAGCTTGTGGAGCATTTTAGTCCGGCGAAAATTGCCTTTTTGGGCGATTTGTTCCACAGTTCCCTTAATGCTGAATGGGATTTATTTGAAGAATGGGTAAATTTGGTCACTTCAGAAATTATTCTAATTACCGGAAACCACGATATTATTTCTCCGCTGAAATATGAGGAACTGAATATCAAAATTCAGCCTATGCTGAAAATTGGCAATTTTCGGCTTACACATCATCCGGAAGCAACAACGGCAGATTTCAATATTTGCGGACATATACATCCGGGCTTCAAATTAAACGGAAAAGGCCGGCAGCAGTTGAAATTGCGATGTTTTTATAAGTCTCAAAATCAGTTAATCCTGCCTGCTTTTGGTGAATTTACCGGCAACCATTATCTAAAACCCAAAGAAGAAGATCAAATCTTCGCAATTACAGAAAATGAAGTAATTTTAGTAAATTAAATGTTCTGTTGCCGTTCCTTTCGGAATGAATACGAATTAGAAAACATAAAAACAGTTATGATAAGAAGAATTTTCGGAATTGGCTTTTTAGCATTAGCTTCCTTTCTATTACTATACTTTGTTCACGGAATTTACACCAACCCGAATTCCTTATTAATCATAAAAGTTATATTTAGTGGAGAACTTGGGCTGGAATGGACCTCGGGCATTCTTTTAATTCATTTTACTTTCTTTATAATACTATTCCTATTACTAAAATTTGGGTTTAAATGGACAGAATTTTCTAAATAACGGAACGAACTTAAAATTAACCACAGTTCATTTTCCCTTACTATCTTAAATAATACATTATGGCTAAAAAACTTTCTATTTTCAATTTCCTTTCGGTAATCTTAGCCATTATAGTAAATTATTATTCCCAGGCCGTTCAACTAAACGGAAATACCATGGGCAGCCTGAGCGCCGAGTATGAAAATCTTTTTACACCCGCAGGCTACGCATTCTCCATATGGGGAGTAATTTATATAGCACTCTTGGCCTATACAGGTTTCCAAATGTATTGCGCCTTTAAAACCGGCAAGCACACAGATCTTATCATCAAAACAGGTGCATGGTTTATTTTGGCAAATATCGCCAATTCAGCATGGGTTATTGTCTGGCTTTATGAATTCACCGGTGTATCGGTACTCATTATGCTCTTCATTCTATTTTCCCTTATAAAAATCATCCTGAACACCAACATGGAGCGCTGGGATGCGCCGCTAAAAGTTATTGCGTTTAGCTGGTGGCCCATTTGTTTCTATTCCGGGTGGATCGCGGTGGCCACTATCGCAAATATTTCTGCTTACCTGGCAAAAATTAACTGGGACGGCTGGTTTTTAAATGAAATACAATGGACTATCCTGATGATTATTGCAGCCACAGTTCTCAATCTCGCTATCCTTTACACCCGTAACATGCGCGAATTTGCACTTGTTGGTGTTTGGGCGCTGGTGGCGATATTCGTAAGACATTCCGGTGAAAATGAAACCATTGCCTGGGCCGCGATGATTGGAGCAGTAATTCTCTTTCTTGCTGCCGGTTATCATGGCTATAAAAACAAGAAAACCAGTCCTATGGCTAAAATGAAAGGTTCTTAGAATTTTAAAATTTTTAAAAATAATCCTTTTTTTCAGTAAATTAGATAAATTCCGAAGCTATGAAAACTATCGAAATAAAAGTAAAGGGTAAAATATATGAAAGAGTCATTTCCGCTTTACAGCAATTTGATTCCGAAGATCTACAAATTCTGGAAGAAGGTAGAAATCAGCATTATCTGAAAAAGCAACTCCTCGAATTAGAGAGTGGGGATGCCGAATTTGTTACAATGAGCGAACTTGAACAACTCCTGGAGAAAAGAATCCAAGAATATGAAGGTTAAGCTTCTTAAAAGCTTTTCTCTACAACTTGCAGATCAGGTTGGGTATATTGCTAAAGATAAACCTAAAGCAGCACGCCAGTTCAAGAAAGATATTCTAATGACATTAGAAATTTTAGAGAAAATGCCTTTTCTCTTCAGAAAATCTTTTCATTTTCAGGATGAAAATATAAGGGAACTTACATTTAAAGGATATAAAATTATCTATAGAGTAAACGTTGCTAAAGACACCATTCAGGTTTTTGCGTTACTAAAATATAGAAAGATGAACTCCTGATTTAAATTCATCTTTAATTCCTATTTATCTAGAAAAATCCAGCACTCCACATTTTCTCTTAAGGAAGTTCCAATTGTAGGCGAAAAAAGCGGATTGTATAAAATAATGCCTGGAGCAAAGCGTTAAAAAATTGTTGAGTTGTTGTAAGGGATGATTTCAGGAATTATCTTTGCACCAATGAGTAAATCTGCTATTGCCCAAAGCTTTGCACAATCCCTGCCACAACAGGAATTGCAAAATGCTATTGCCTCCTTCGATTCCGGCCAGGACTACAAAAAGGGAAAAATCCACCTGAAAGGCCTCGTTGGCTCTTCGCTTTCCTTTGTGATTTCCAATGCTTTTAAAGAAGCTGAAAATCCGTTTTTGCTGGTGTTTAATGATAAGGAAGAAGCTGCCTATTATCTAAATGACCTGGAGCAGCTTATTGGTGAAAAAAATGTGTTGTTCTACCCAGGAAGTTACCGCAGGCCTTACCAGATTGAAGAGACCGACAATGCAAATGTTTTACTTCGAGCCGAAGTTTTAAACCGGATAAATTCCCGAAAAAAGCCGGCAATTATCGTTACTTATCCCGATGCGCTTTTTGAAAAGGTGGTTACGCGGAAGGAGCTTGACAAAAGCACCTTAAAAATTTCTCTTGGCGACAGTCTTTCCATCGACTTTGTAAACGAAGTACTTTTTGAGTATAAGTTTAAAAGAGTGGATTTTGTTACCGAGCCCGGAGAATTTTCGGTTCGTGGAGGAATTATTGATGTTTTTTCCTTCAGTAACGATGAGCCTTACCGGATAGAATTTTTTGGTGATGAAGTAGACAGCATCAGGAGTTTTGATGTGGAAACCCAGCTGTCTACAGATAAGACCAAGAAAATTTCGATTATGCCGAATGTGGAAAACAAACGGCTGGATGAAGTGCGCGAGAGTTTTCTAAAATACATTGCAGAAAATACAGTGATTTTTGTCAAAAATCTCGATATGTTTTCGGCACAAATCGATAAACTCTTCAGCAAAGCCGAAGAAGCTTTTAAAAATCTTTCAGAAGAAGTAAAGCATAGCGAACCTGTTGAGCTTTTCTGCAATGCCGAAAATATTAAAAAACAGCTGCTGACTTTTTCAGTAGTAGAACTGAGCAATCAGGCGTTTTTGAGTCCGCAGCAGGTTATAAATTTCCGTACAAAACCGCAGCCTTCCTTCAACAAGCAATTTGATTTATTGATTGACAATCTTATAGAAAACCAGGAAAGCGGTTTTACCAATTATATTTTGTGCGTTAGCGAACAGCAGGCAAAACGTTTTCACGAAATTTTTGACGACCAGGAACGGGAAGTAAAGTATCAAACGGTAGTGCTTTCTATGTTCCAGGGGTTTATAGACGAAGATGCAAAAAATATTTGTTATACAGATCACCAGATCTTTGAGCGTTATCATAAATTCCACCTGAAGAATGGCTACGCCAAGAAACAGGCAATTACTCTAAAAGAACTTACCAACCTGGAAGTTGGGGATTATGTTACGCATATCGACCACGGAATTGGAAAATTTGGCGGACTGCAAAAAATTGATGTGGAAGGCAAAATGCAGGAGGCTATTAAGCTGATCTACGGGGAGCGTGATATTTTGTACCTCAGCATTCATTCGCTGCACAAAATTTCAAAATACAATGGTAAAGACGGGAAACCTCCCAAGATCTATAAACTGGGAAGCAATGCCTGGAAAAACCTTAAGAACAAAACCAAGGCCCGGGTTAAACATATCGCCTACAATTTAATTGAATTGTACGCAAAACGAAGGCTTCAAAAAGGATTTGCTTACGGGCCGGATTCCTATTTACAGCATGAACTGGAGGCTTCTTTTATTTATGAAGACACTCCGGACCAAAGTACGGCCACCCAGGCGGTAAAGGAAGACATGGAAAACGAGCGCCCCATGGACCGCCTGGTTTGCGGGGACGTTGGTTTCGGGAAAACTGAAGTCGCCATTCGGGCTGCTTTTAAAGCCGTGGACAATGGTAAACAGGTGGCAGTTCTTGTGCCAACCACCATCCTCGCTTTTCAGCACCACCAAACATTTACGGAGAGGCTGAAAGATTTCCCTGTTACCGTAGATTACCTCAACAGGTTCCGCACAGCAAAAGAACGCCGGGAAACTTTGGCAGATCTTGAAAGTGGCAAAGTTGATATTGTAATAGGAACACACCAACTGGTGAATAAAGCGGTGAAATTTAAAGATCTGGGGCTGCTGATTGTAGATGAAGAGCAAAAATTCGGGGTGGCTGTAAAGGACAAGCTGAAAACCATCAAGGAAAATGTAGATACGCTAACACTCACGGCTACGCCAATACCGCGTACACTTCAGTTTAGCTTAATGGCTGCAAGGGATTTATCTACCATTACCACTCCGCCGCCCAACCGCTATCCTATAGAAAGCACAGTGGTGCGCTTTTCTGAAGAAACCATACGTGACGCGGTTTCCTACGAAATCCAGCGTGGCGGGCAGGTTTTCTTTATTCATAATCGCATTGAAAATATTAAGGAAGTAGCCGGAATGATCCAGCGGCTGGTTCCCGATGCCCGCATTGGGATTGGTCACGGGCAAATGGAAGGCAAGAAACTGGAGAGATTAATGCTTAGCTTTATAAATGGTGAATTTGATGTGCTGGTTTCCACCACTATTGTTGAAAGTGGGCTGGATGTTACCAATGCAAACACCATTTTTATCAATAACGCCAATAACTTTGGCCTGTCAGACCTGCACCAGATGCGCGGCCGCGTTGGCCGGAGCAACAAAAAAGCATTTTGCTATTTTATTACTCCGCCATATTCGGCAATGACGGAAGATGCCAGGAAGCGAATGACTGCCCTGGAACAATTTTCTGAACTGGGCAGCGGCTTTAATATCGCCATGAAAGACCTTGAAATTCGTGGAGCGGGAGATTTGCTGGGCGGAGAACAAAGTGGCTTTATCAATGAAATTGGCTTTGATACGTATCAAAAAATCTTAAATGAAGCTATTGAAGAGCTGAAGGAAAATGAATTTCAGGAACTTTACAGTGAAAACGAAAGTGTTGAAGATAAGGTCTTTGTAAAAGACACGCAGATTGACACCGATTTTGAAA
Organism: Autumnicola edwardsiae; assembly: GCF_031846505.1. Lineage (NCBI taxonomy): Bacteria > Pseudomonadati > Bacteroidota > Flavobacteriia > Flavobacteriales > Flavobacteriaceae > Autumnicola > Autumnicola edwardsiae. The sequence continues at coordinate 4,383 of NZ_JAVRHP010000014.1, read as the reverse complement.
TTCTTTTCCCCGATGATTACATCAATAATATTTCGGAAAGACTAAACCTGTACACGCAACTTAACAATATTACTTCGGAAGAAGAACTGCAAAAATTCGAAGCCGAACTCACGGATCGTTTCGGGGATTTGCCGACACAAGCCGTTGACCTGCTAAACAGCGTACGTATTAAATGGATCGCTTCAAAAATCGGCCTGGAAAAAGTTGTGCTGAAACAGGGTAAAATGATTGGTTATTTTATTGCAGACCAGCAATCGCGGTTCTACCAAACCAATGCCTTTACAAGGGTGCTGCAGTACGTACAAACGCACCGGAACAAGTGTACCATGAAAGAGAAGAAAACCCGCGCCGGCCTGCGCCTGCTTCTTACGTTTGAAAAGATAACTTCTATTGATACCGCTTTAAAGGTTCTGGAGCCTCTTGATTTCAGGGTAAAGAAAGAGGAAGATGTAGAGGCCTGAATTTTCACATTTAGTTTGGACTACAGTCCCCGACTGTGCTCCAACTAAAAAACTGGAAAAGCATATTTAACTTTAGTATTCCGCATTAAGAACATGCTCAAAATCGCTTACCATCCCATCTACAAACATCCTTTGCCTGAAGGTCATCGTTTCCCAATGGAGAAGTATGAACTTTTGCCACAGCAATTGTTACTGGAAGGGACCTGTACCGAAGAAAATTTCTTTGAACCTGAAATTCCGGACGATAAGCATATTCTTGCTGTGCATGATGCCAATTATTATTCCCGTTTAAAAAACCAGGAACTAAGTGAACGGGAGGTTAGGAAGACGGGATTTCCACTTACAAAAGCATTATACGAGAGGGAGATTATTATTGCCGACGGCACGATGAAGTGTTGCCAATTTTCATTAGAGCACGGAATTTCTTTTAACATTGCCGGTGGTACGCATCATGCTTATTCTAATCGTGGCGAGGCTTTTTGCCTGTTAAATGACCAGGCGATAGCGGCACGTTACCTTCAGAAGAATAAATTAGCCGAAAAAATTCTGATTGTAGACCTGGACGTGCACCAGGGCAACGGTACTGCTGAAATTTTCGAGAACGACCCTTCGGTTTTTACTTTTTCTATGCACGGCAAAGGCAATTATCCGTTTAAAAAAGAGAAATCAGATCTCGATATTGAAGTTCCTGACGGTACTGGAGACCAGGAATATCTTCAGCTTTTAAAAGAAACACTTCCGGCGCTTATCGAAAAAGAGAAGCCCGATTTTATCTTTTATCTCAGCGGCGTGGATATCCTGAAAACTGACAAATTAGGCAGGCTTTCCTGCAGCGTTGGCGGCTGTAAGGAGCGAGACAATTTCGTACTTCAGCTTTGCCATGAGCACTCTATTCCCGTACAATGCAGCATGGGTGGAGGATATTCGCCCGAAATCAAAATAATTATAGAAGCCCACGCCAATACGTACAGGCTGGCGCAACAAATCTATTTTTAGCTGAATTTCGCTCCAAGAGACCGTTGTAAAATTACAAATGAACCCCAAATTCCTGAAATTCTGAAGAAGAGAATCACTGGTACAGAAAAAACACTCCCGGACGTCCAACTTCAACATTAATATTTTAATTTATCCCTATATTTAAGCCCAAAACAGACAACTATGAGGCTTTCAACTAAATTTCTGATCCCTTTTATATGCTTTTTTCTGAATTTTTCAGCTTTTGCACAGTCAAATGAAGGAAATGCAGGTTCAGAAAAGATCCGCGTTAATCAAATAGGGTTTTATCCTGAAGGTCCGAAAATGGCAATTATCGCCACTACAGAAGCCACCGACTTCTCTATTCTTACGGCAGATGATAAAAAGGAAGTTTTTTCAGGAAAACTAGGCGATGCTGAAGAATGGCCGCATAGCAAGGAAACCGTAAAACAAGCTGATTTTTCTTCCGTAGAAAAAACAGGAGAATATGTATTGCACGTACCGGGAATTGGCAACAGCCATCCTTTTGAAATTGCCGAAAATGTGCATTTTGAGCCGGCAAAGGCAAGTATAAAAGCCTTTTATTTTCAGCGGGCTTCCACAGACTTACCCGAAGCCTACGCCGGAAAATGGGCAAGAGAAGCAGGACATCCCGACGATCAGGTAAAAATCCACAATTCGGCGGCCTCAGAGAATCGCCCTGCGGGATCTACAATTTCCAGCCCCGGAGGCTGGTATGATGCAGGGGATTACGGAAAATATATCGTAAACAGCGGAATCACCATGGGAACTTTATTTGCGCTGTATGAGGATTTTCCGGAATACCTCGACACCCTGAATTTGAATATTCCCGAGAGCTCGAATAATCTTCCTGATTTTCTTGATGAAGCACTGTACAATTTACGCTGGATGATGACCATGCAGGACGAAGATGGCGGCGTTTATCACAAACTTACCAGCGCAAACTTTCACGGTGCGGTGGCGCCAAAAGATGCCACTTTACAACGTTGGGCGGTACAAAAAGGAACAGCGGCAACGTTAGATTTTGCAGCAGTAACTGCGCAGGCAGCAAGAATATTCAGCGATTATAAAAATGAATTGCCGGGATTGGCAGATTCGCTGTTGGTAATGAGTGAAAACGCCTATGACTGGGCCAAAGAAAACCCGGAGGTAACGTACCGCCAGAAAGAATTGCAAGATCCGGAAGTAAGCACCGGCGCCTACGGCGACCGAAATTTTAAAGATGAACTGCAATGGGCCGCAACAGAACTTTTTATCACCACCGGGAACGAGGAGTACTACAAAGACGCAGACATTGAAAATTCTTTAGAATCTGAGTTCGGGATTCCCGCATGGCCAAATGTAAACACGCTTGCCCTCTACTCTCTTGCCAGGCACAGGGACAAATATCAGGATAACGAAGTTGTAAATATAGATGCAATAACAGACCAGCTTACAAAAATGGCCGATGACCTGGTCGCATCTTCCAAAACTTCAGCTTATGCAATCCCTATGGGAATTAACGAATCAGACTTTGCATGGGGCAGCAATTCAGAAGCTGGAAACCAGGGTGTACTTCTTTTGAACGCTTATGAAATCACCGGAGACGATAAATATTTAAATGCTGCAAATGACAATCTTGATTATTTGCTGGGAAGAAATGCTACGGGCTATTCCTTTTTGACCGGTTATGGAGAGAAGTCAACGAAAGATCCGCACCACAGGCCTTCTGAATCTGACGATAACGAAGATCCCGTTCCCGGACTATTAGCCGGCGGTCCAAACCCCGGGCAACAGGATATCGCCGGTTGTGGAGACAAGTATACAGCTGCGCACCAACATCCGGCAACGTCCTACATTGACGATCGCTGCAGTTATGCCAGTAATGAGATCGCGATTAACTGGAATGCGCCTTTTGTATATCTCGCCAATGCGATAGAGGCAATTAGGTAAAAGCAGTTTTAAAGGAAACAGGTTTTAAAACAGGAGTGGTTTAACTCCTGAATAAAGGCTTACCTTTACCGCTTACAATCCAGAAATTACATGTCATTTAAAAAATTGAATACTCCCCTTAAGGATGCGCTTGACAGACTGGGGTATGAAAGTCTCCTGCCTTTCCAGAAGAAATTAATCCCTAAGATCAAGAGCGGAAAAAACCTTTTTGCAATCGCTCCCCAGGGTAGCGGGAAATCTACGGCTATTGTAATTAGCACCTTGCAGATTTTGGAAAGCAAAGCTTTTGAAGATGCGCCGCGGGCCCTGATCTTTGTAAAGGACAAACAGGCTGCTTTAGAACTGGAAGAAAAATTTAACGAGTTTATCAGGTATATGGATGTTAGGGTTTTTAGCGCTTATGACGAACCCGATATCGAACAGCAAAAGGTTTCCATTTATGAAGGTGTGGATGTGGTGATCGCCACTCCAAATAAGCTGTTCAAGCTTTTTAAGATCACCGGAATAAATGTGAGTCAGTTAAAATTGTTTATTGTGGAAGATGCCGAATTTCTTCTTAACAGCAGGGATTTTAATGACCTGATCCGGATTCCACCACATATCACCAAATGCCAATATCTGGTTTTTGCTTCGGAATTCAATTCCAAAATAGAACGGTTAAAAGACTCCTTTATGTCACATTCTGACGTGGTACGCGCGGCAAAATAGCTGCGGATTTTTCCGTAAGCTTTTCCCGGTTCAAGACCGGAATATTTTTCAGCAAGAAATAAAGGTGGCTTATTTTATGAAAGCAAACCTAAACCACCTTTAGATCGAACCTGTGCTTCTGAAGCTTTTCAAAACCTTTCCAGAAGCTTTCCAGACCTGCAGGAATTGGAGGAATTGTGCCGACTACTTGCCCATCAACAGGATTTCGTTGCAAATCACTTCGGTTACATAGCGTTTTATGCCTTCTTTATCCTCATAACTTCTGCTGGTAAGTTTCCCTTCGATC
>NZ_JAVRHP010000139.1:0-5479 GCF_031846505.1 Autumnicola edwardsiae | reverse complement strand
AAACTTCTAAGCGATATCTTGAAATTGGCAATTTTCGGTAGGTTATATTTTTTAAACTGAAGTTCTTCTGAGACCTACAGGGTTTTATAAACCTTGCAGGAGTCATCTAATCCTGCAAGGTCTTTTTTGACCTTGTAGGTCTCATTTTCGCTTCGCGTTTCAACTTTCTGAAGCCACAAATCCAAAACGGATACTGTGAAAATTATCCCGCAGAAAGCGCAGATTGCCGCGGAAATATCTCTTTCTCTTCTGAAACTTCTAGGCGTTGCCTTAAAATTGGCAATTTTCGGAATGCTATTTTTTTTAGGCTGAAGTTCTACCGAGATCTACAAGGTTTTCTAAACCTTGCAAGAGCATTTAATCCTGCGAGGTCTTTTCTGACCTTGTAGGTCTCATTTTCGCCTCACTTTTTTAACTCCACTTTCTGAAGCCACAAATCCAGAACAGATACTGTGAAAATTATCCCGCAGAAAGCGCAGATTGTCGCGGAAATATCTCTTTCTCTTCTGAAGTTTCTAAGCGATACCTTAAAACTGGCAATTTTCGGCATGCTATTATTTTTAGGCTGAAGTTCTTCTGAGACCTACAAGGTTTTATTAACCTTGCAGGAGTCATTTAATCCTGCAAGGTCTTTTTTGACATACGAGGTCGCATTTTCGCCTCATTTTTTGCCTCTTTCACTGCTTTACTCGTTAACTTTTTTCAAACCTTCAAATATTACCAGCTTCCACCGGCTCCGCCGCCTCCAAAGCCGCCGCCGCCAAAACCACCTCCGAAGCCTCCGCCTCCACCAAAGCCGCCACCGCCTCCACCAAAGGTGCCACGGCCTAGTGAGCTGAGGATGATAGCGTCAAAAAGAGTGCTGCTGCCGCTTCTGCGACCTCCATTTCTGCCTCCCCTGTTTTTTCTGCTTATAGAAATAAGGATGATGATGAAAATGATAAAAAAGATGATCGTCCGGATTGGTGTGCCTTCAGAAGCTCCACGACTGGGAGTTCCCTTAAAAGTGCCGTTAAGAACCTGAAATATGGCCGTAGTACCTTCATTTAATCCCGAATAATAGTTGTTGGTGCGAAATTCAGGTAAAATGACGTTTTCTATAATAGCTTTAGTATTGCTGTCGGTAAGATATTCTTCAAGACCGTAGCCTGTGGTAATCCATACTTTACGATCCTCTTCAGCTACAAGAATTAAAAGTCCGTTATCCTGCTCACTCTGTCCTATTCCCCACTCGTGTGCCCAATGTGTGGCATAGGTTCCGGCGTATTCTCCTTCAAGTGAATTTATGGTCACCACAACAATTTGAGTAGAAGTGGTATCTGCGTAATTTATAAGTTTTTGCTCCAGCTGGGTTTCTTCAGAAGAAGAAAGTAGATCTGCTTCGTCATACACACTGGTTTCCTCAGAAGGTTTTGGCGGTATATCGCGCTGCGCAAGGCATATGCCGGTAAAAGCAAGTAAAGATAATAAGGTTAGGCTTAGCTTTTTTGTAGGTATCAGCATTTATCCTTTTGAAATTTTGTCGGAAAGTTCGTTTACATCATTCTCTTTCCATGGGAAATGTTTCTGAAGCTGTTCTCCGGCCTTTAGTACACCGTCTACCAGCCCCTGCTTGAAGTTTCCCTGTTTGAATTGTGCTACAATAGCATCCTTTGTGCTTTCCCAGAAATCATTGGGAACCACGTTGTTTATACCTTTATCACCATAGATCACGAAATTACGATCTTCTACGGCAACGTAAATTAATACGCCGTTGTCCTGTTTGGTATTGTCCATCTTGAGCATATGGAAAACTTCCATCGCACGGTCAAAAATGTCCATTTCGCCAGTGGATTTTTCAAGATGAACCCGTATTTCCCCTGAAGTGTTTTTTTCAGAAGTTCTTATGGCCTCTACAATCTCTTCCTCTTCATCTTTCGTCAAAAATTCTTCAGTCTTGCTCATAGTCTAAAATTCAAATTCCACGTCTGGCGCATTTTCTGCTCCGGCTTCTGCCTCGAAGGCGGGCTTTCTTTCAAACCCAAACATTCCTGCAAAAATGTTGTTCGGGAATTTTCTAATGTAGGTGTTATATTCTTGTACCGATTCGTTATACCGGGTTCTGGCAACACTTATACGGTTTTCTGTGCCTTCCAGCTGTGATTGTAACTGGAGGAAGTTTTGATTTGCCCGCAATTCCGGATAACGTTCTACGGTAACCAATAGTCGTGATAATGCTGATGATACGCCGCTTTGTGCTTCCTGGAACTGCTGTATTTGTTGGGGATCAAGATTGTTGGCATCTACATTTATAGAAGTGGCACGGGACCGGGCTTCAATAACATCGGTTAAAGCTCCGCGTTCAAAATCTGCTGCTCCTCTTACAGTATTTACCAGGTTTGGGATAAGATCACTTCTTCTTTGATAAGAGGTTTCTACATCTGCCCAGGTCCTGGTCACGTTTTCTTCCAGTTCTACCGCGGTGTTGTTAACGCCTGCAGTAAGGCTGTAAATAATTATTGCCACAACAACGATTACAATTGTTGGGATTAGCCATTTCTTCATAATTACAACTGATTTTTAATATTTATAAGCGTAGCTTTTATGCCCTCTAACTTACGAATAATTTCAAAATTGGTGAGGGTTTGTTGCTTTTCTTCTTTTAGATGTGTTTTAGCGCCTTCCAATGTAAATCCGCGCTCTTTTACAAGGTGAAAAATAAGTTCGAGGTTTTTAATATCCTCCTGGGTGAACTTCCTGTTGCCTTTGGCGTTTTTTTTCGGCTTAATTACATCAAACTCTTTTTCCCAAAAACGGATAAGGGAAGTATTTACCTTAAATGCATCGGCAACTTCGCCAATGCTATAATAACGTTTTTCCGGAAGGTCAATATGCATTAGTCGAGGGATTGGTTTTCTTGTTGAGCCTTCTCCAGGATCTCGTCAAATTCTTCCGGAGAAAGATTTCCGTAGTAAAAATTGATAGGGTTTATCCTGTCTTCATCTTTAAAGATCTCGTAATGCAGGTGGGGAGCTTCAGACCGCCCGGTGCTTCCTACAAAACCAATAACATCGCCGCGTTTCACCGTTTGTCCGCGTCGCACGTTGTATTTGTATAAGTGGCCGTAAAGGCTGGTGTAGCCGTAGCCGTGGTCTATTCTAATATGGTTTCCATATCCCGTAGAGCGATTGTCTGCACGGGTCACCCTGCCATCGCCGGTAGCGTAAACCGGTGTGCCGCGGGGTGCGGTGAAATCCATCCCGTAATGGAATTTTTTAACTTTGGTAAAAGGATCTGTCCGCCATCCATAACCCGATGCGATCCTTCTAAGATCTTCATTCTTTACGGGTTGTATCGCAGGAACCGAAGCCAGTAAATTTCCCTTTTCTTTAGCCAATTCTGCAAGTTCATCCAGAGACCTGGACTGCACTACTATTTGCTTTGTTAGGATATCCATTCTCTTGGTGGTCTCAATAATTAAGCTGGAATTATCAAAACCTTCAAGTTCTTTGTACCTGTTTATTCCCCCAAAGCCGGCTTTACGCTGCTCTTCAGGAATTGGGTTGGCTTCAAAATATAATCTGTAGATATTATTATCCCTGTCTTCAATATTGGCAAGCACATCCTGAACCTGATTCATTTTTTTGTTCAGAAGGCCGTATTGCAGTTTCATGTTCTGCAACTCCCGTTTTAGCGTCTTTTCCTTAGGAGTTTCAATCTGGGGGATATTAAGGTAAATTACAAGCAGGATAAAACCAGCCAGAAAAGAACTGAGGATACTTAGCATAACAATTCCTAAACGGCGTCCCTTACGGCGCTCTATTTTTTTATAGGAAAGTGTCTCGCTATCGTAATAATATTTAACCTTCGACATGAGTTAAATTTGTGCTATTTTTGCCATTCATTACTGTACATTATTGTGCAGATTTTAAACGGTAAACGAACAAATATAAGAATTGTTTCATCGCCGTCATAATTTTGTAAAATTTAGAATAGAAGAGCTTCATGAAATCGCAAGATATCCGAAACCAATTCCTTAAATTTTTTAAAAGCAAATCCCATTCCATAGTTTCTTCCGCTCCTATGGTGATTAAGGATGATCCTACATTAATGTTTACCAATGCAGGAATGAACCAGTTTAAAGAATTTTTTCTGGGAAATTCAGAACCTAAGAATTCCCGGGTTACCGATACTCAAAAATGTTTGAGGGTTAGTGGTAAACATAATGATCTGGAAGAGGTAGGGCATGATACATACCATCATACCATGTTTGAGATGCTCGGAAACTGGAGTTTTGGTGATTATTTTAAAAAAGAAGCGATTCACTGGGCGTGGGAATTACTTACTGAAGTTTACAAAATCAACCCTGAAAATCTTTACGTTTCGGTTTTTGAAGGCAGTAAGGATAATGATAGGCTCGAGCTTGATACAGAAGCTTTAGAACTGTGGAAGGCCATTGTGCCTGAAGAAAGGATTATCTACGGAAATAAAAAGGACAATTTTTGGGAAATGGGCGACCAGGGACCCTGCGGGCCGTGTTCAGAAATTCATATCGACATACGTTCTGATGAAGAGAAGTCAAAGATTTCGGGAAGGGAGCTTGTAAATGCCGATCATCCGCAGGTTGTGGAAATCTGGAACCTGGTTTTTATGCAATATAACCGCAAGGCTGATGGTTCTCTGGAAGATTTGCCGGCGAAGCATATCGATACAGGAATGGGCTTTGAGCGTTTGTGTATGGTCCTGCAGGGGAAGCAATCCAACTACGAAACTGATGTTTTTACACCGCTACTTCGGGAAATAGAAACGGTAACGAATAAAAAATACGATACCTCAGAAAAGGCAAATATCGCCTTTAGGGTTATTGCAGACCACGTGAGAGCTGTTGCTTTTTCTATTGCAGACGGGCAGTTGCCAAGTAATACCGGCGCCGGTTATGTGATAAGAAGAATTTTGAGGAGGGCCATTCGCTACGGATTCACCTTTTTGGATACCAAAGAGCCTTTTATTTATAAGCTCGTAGAAACCTTAAGCCGACAAATGGGAGAAACTTTCCCTGAACTTAAGTCACAACAACAACTTTGTGAGAATGTGATAAGGGAAGAGGAGATTTCTTTCCTTAGGACTTTGGACCAGGGATTGGTGCTGCTGGAAAATATTATTGAAGAAGCTGATAAGAAGAAGATTTCAGGAAAAAAAGCTTTTGAGCTTTACGACACTTATGGGTTTCCGATAGATCTAACAGCGCTTATTCTTAGGGAGCGTGGTTACGATTTAGATGAAAAAGAATTTGAAACGGAATTAAAAAAGCAAAAAGATCGTTCCCGTGCCGCAACGCAGGTTACTGCCGGGGATTGGACAGAATTAAATTCCGTAGAAAAAGAAGCTTTTCTTGGTTATGATCATCTGGAGTCTGAGGTGAAAATTGCCAAATATCGGAAGGTGGAAAATAAGAAGCAGGGAGAACTGTTTCAGGTGGTTTTTAATAAAACCCCTTTTT
>NZ_JAVRHP010000138.1:0-5529 GCF_031846505.1 Autumnicola edwardsiae | reverse complement strand
CCCAATCCCTTTGAGCAGAGCGAATACACCAATTCTACGTAATCTGTATTTGAAAATGGCCAATGCATTTTTTCTATTGGTTTGTTACCATTTAGTTTCCCGTTCAATCCTTTCCGGATTTTGTATTTCTTTTCATCTAAATAAACCACAAACAAATCATATGCCTTGTATTTGCCAAGCAGCATATCCCTTGGTGTGCAAAACTCTGGGTCTTGAAAGTAGAATTTAGAGGTTGTGATATGAAACGTTTCGAGGTAATCTCTGGTATAATATTCCTTGTCAAAATGGGTAGCACCAGAATTTACATAGCGCCCAAAGTCAATATTATATAGGAAGAAACGATTTATTTTACTGATTTTCTTCTTAATCGATTTCAATTGGGCGTCCTTATCGCCCTTTGGAAGTTGAATCTCAAACGAATGGATTTCAGAAAAATAGATGAGTTTGATGAGAGGAACCTGCTTTGTCTTTTTGAAGAAATTAATTTCATCTTGAATTGTCTTAAATTTCGTCTCAATTATTTCTTTTTTATATGCACTCAGTAATTTACGGCACGCTTTTATTGAACGATAAGCTTGTTCTAAAATATTTGTATTCTGGATTTTAATTTCATCCAGATCCTTCAATAATGTTTTTGATAGTAGTTGCGAATTCATAAGCAGGAACTTTTAAGTTGTAAATCATAGAAATGGAATTTAATTGATAAGGTTGATTAAATGTCATCGTAGTCCTGCAAAACATTATAAATGAATGCCACGATTCATAAAATTTGTGGCTCATTGGTGTATTCTGTGGAACTCTCTGTAAGTTATCATTACTTAAAAGCTTCACAGGTAAAACGTACCGTATATAATTACGGAATAGTCCGTATTTTTCTACGGATATGCAGTGATATATTGAAAACATTGGATTTGTGAGACTGATAAAATTTACTTCTTTTTTTTTCTAAACCGTTTTAAAAACTCACGCCTATTCCTTACACCTGTTTTTTTAAAGATATTGGAAGCGTGTTTTGATACTGTACTTTCTGCAATGAATAGATCCTTGGCAATATTTCTATAGCTCAAATCACCTAGAATTGACAAGGCAACCTCGATTTCTCTTCTAGTCAAATCCTCATAAATAATTTTTTGCTCTATTGATTCGTTTCTCTTCTTTTTCTTTAGAGCAAAGACCTCGTACATTCTATTGTTGTTCTCAATGAAATATAAATATCTCTCAATTTCTATGGCAGTAATAGCATAAAAGGCAATATTCATTACTGTGAAAGTTAGCCATTGAAAATCGCCAATAACAGTACAAATAGGAAGTAAAGCAATACTTGTTACACTTATTACTGAAAGTTTGTTTCTTCTTAATATAAATGCATTTGGGTTGCTGGGATTCGAGATACGACGGTAGAAAATAAACAGAAAAATAAAAGCAATAACAGATATAGGTATGGTAAAAAGAAAGCGAGCAGACTTAAGGGAATCCGTTAAAAAATATGGAATGAGAAACAGTACTATAAAACTCACGCTTGCCAGTATAGCAAGATTTCTAATGGATGAATTAAATTTTAAAACAACAACATCGTATTCTTTATAGAGGTAGTAAACGATATAAACACATAATGCTATTGCAACACCATACGTGATGATATATTGTAAAATGAAAGGGCCTGGAAAATTATTAATCGGTAGGAAACCACCTGTAGTATTGTAGGCAATAAACAACAATCCAAGATAGAGAAAACGGCTTAGACTACTGCGCGGATATTTTCTTGAAAAGTAGAGTGTAAGCAATACAATGAACGTATCTATTAAAAGATAGAAGAAAGTTGTCCAATGCATTGAAGTGCCAAACATTAACGTGATTATTCATTGTGCTCAAATTTGTTGGTTTCTAAATTTTTGGAAACATTGTTCCAAAGAAATATTTGTCCGTTCATAGCAATATAAACGTTTGGTTTTAGAAATTGTAATGAGCTGATTGCATACCCTAAATTAAAAGGTGCATCTGTGTTTGCAGACGACCCTAAAATGATAGACCCGACCAAAACAATGGTCTTACCGAGGTTGAGATTTCCTATATATTTTGCAGTATCTTCCATAGTGAAAGTACCGTGAGTAATTAATATTTTAGTTGCATTGGAAGCCTTTATCTTATGTACTATCAGTCTTCTGTCATTTTCATTTAAAGTCCTACTGTCTTTTTTACAGACACTCTCAATGGAATACTCTAAATCCAAATTAGCATTCTTCAGAAAATCTTCAATAGTTACCTTCGATTTTTTGATTTCTTTATCAACCGTATTATCCAGATCTTCAATAGTTCCGCCTGTGGTTAGTATGGTAATCATTTCAACGAGTATTTTGATAATTAGTAAAAATTAATCATCTTGAATTTGTAAAGTTAGTGTAAGTTTTTTACTGTTAATCGATAGCCGACTATCTTAAGGAAGTTTTAAGAATCTATTAATCAAACTCTAAGGTAAGAGATTGATTTTTGTGTATTAAATCAATTTTTATAGAAAATCAAGATTTGAAAGACAGCAATTATCAAAACAAAAAGACGAAAAAAAGTTTTAAAGGAATATAAAAAGGTAAAATCTACGAAAAGTAGCATAACCTTAAAAGATAAAATAGTTTGGATTTTGGTGCTTATCGTTTTTGTTTTGTTGATCCTATTTGTACTGTTTTTAAATTTCATGAAATACTTTATTTCTATATAATTCATTTCATTATAATCAGGTAAAAGGTAAAAGGTGAAAAAAATGATAAATCGACTTGCTTAAAGGAGAAAAGCGGGGTTTTTAATTGTTGAAGTATTTCGCTAAATAACAACGTTGGTATATGCTCTAGTTAGATAGATGTATTGCTAAAACAAAAAGCATCCTACTTTAAGTTCTTAAAACGGCCTTGAAAAATTTGATAAAATATTAAGCCAATCTTAAGAAAAACCAAATCTTAACTTAATTAAAAATTGTAACTTTTGCGCGATGAGAATATTAATAGTAGAAGATGAACCAGGTATATTCAACTTTCTTAAACAAGGTTTAGAGGAAGAGTCTTATGCTGTGGACATCGCTGAAGAAGGCAAAAAAGGGCTTGAAATGGCACTTTCAGGCGAATACGATTTATTGTTGTTAGATTGGATGGTGCCAGGTATAAGTGGGATAGAAATATGTCGCCAATTCAGAAAGGAATATCAAGAAACACCTGTAATTTTTCTAACAGCAAAAGACACTTTGGACGAAACCATTTTCGGACTTCAAACAGGTGCGAATGATTATATAAAAAAGCCATTTCATTTTGAAGAACTTTTAGAACGCATCAAGGTACAATTACGCCCTAAATCTGGAGAGCATTCCGTTTTTAAGCTTGGGAGCATCACGCTTAATACAGCAACCTATCAAGTATTTAAAGGCGACGAAGAAATAAGTTTGACGCAAAAGGAATTTGCATTGCTAGAGCATTTAATACGCAATAAAGGTATGGTATGCAGAAGGTCGCGAATTATTGAAAGCGTCTGGGATATTCATTTTGATTATAATACAGGCGTAATAGACGTGTTCATTAATGCACTACGCAATAAGCTTAAACTGGGAAAAGAAGAGAATTACATCCAAACAGTAAGAGGTGTCGGTTACATTGCAAAGGAACTATGAATTTAAGTTTTAAAAATAGAATAGCATTACATTATATGATTGCAACTGCAATTATAATGGCAGTTGCTTTTACAGCAGTTTATTTTGTAGTACAAGGTGTGGTGTATCAAAATTTGGATAGCGACCTGTCTTTCGAAGCAGAAAAACATACCAGAGAAATAAAAATTGTAGGCGATAGTATTAAAATAAAAAATAAAAAAGAGTGGGAAGAAAGAGAACATAGAGAGGTACAGGTCAACCCTGTTTTCATCCAGTTTTGGGATAAGAATGGTACTTTTATGGATAAATCCCCTAACCTAAAAGAAAACGAGCTTGTATTTCATCCAAAATCTAATTATGGAGGGCATTATAACGATATTTTAAATCAAAGACCCATAAGACAAGTACAATTACCAATTGAAGAAAACGGAAAAATAAAGGGTTTTATAGTCGCTGCGATGTCATTAGAAGCATCGCAAATGGTACTGTACAATTTAAGAAATATTTTACTACTGGTCTATTTATTGCTTTTGGCGAGTCTCTATTTTATTTCTAAATTCATCGCTGGCAGAAGCATCATTCCGGTAAAAAGCGTAACGGAAACCACAAATAGAATTACTAGGAACAACTTAAACGAACGTGTGGCATTGCCTCAAAATAAAGATGAATTGTTCGATTTGTCTTTCAGTATCAACGACTTGTTGCAACGTATCGAAAACGCCTTGGAAAGAGAACGACAATTTACTTCAGACGCTTCTCATGAGCTACGCACACCTTTGGCAACCTTAAAAGGAACATTGGAAGTTTTGATTCGTAAACCAAGAGAACGTGCCGAATATGAAGAAAAAATCAAATTCAGTCTTACGGAAATAGATAGAATGACTGCCACAATAGAACAACTATTACTATTAGCAAGATTGGATACTATTACAAATTCAGCAGATGAATCCTTGATGCCTTTGGCGACCATAATCGATGAAATTCTTTCAAGACACAAAAACAAAATATCAGAAAAAAAGCTATCGATAAGTTTTGAAAATGATATTGATAATGAAACATTAGTACCTCAATATTTTTCAAATCTAATCCTTGAAAATATTATCGGTAATGCTGCAAAATATGCTAAAAACGCGACCAATGTTTATATTTTAATAACACAATTAGGTTCTAAAATAATCTGTAAGGTTCAAGATGAAGGTATAGGCATTAAAAAAGAAGATTTGAATAAATTGTTCAACAATTTCTTCAGGTCAGATGCACTTAACCATAGGAATATTTCAGGCAATGGTTTAGGTCTTTCTATAGCCAAAAAAGCAGCTGACGCTATAAATGCTAAAATTGAAGTAGAAAGTGAATTTGGTTTAGGAACTACGTTTACTATTATCTTTTAAGCCAATCTTAAGTTTTACTTCAGACAAACTTTAAATGACTGAAATACATTTGATGTGTAATTTAAAATCACATCAAAATGTTAACAGCACCACACATTCACGCCATGGTTATCCACTTCCCGATAGCCTTAATATTTGTCGGCTTCCTATCGGAAATAATAGCTCTTATCAACAAAAAGCAATTTTTTAAAAACGCCGCATTCTATCTTTTATTACTAGGTTCATTAGGAGCAATAGTAGCTTATGTAAGTGGTAGCTATGCTGGTGATGGAATGACGGACGGAATCCTTCAAGCACCTATGGAACTTCATGAAGAAGCAGCCACGATAACTTTATGGCTTGCAATTGTAACTGCCTTATTTAGAGTTGCACTTTACTACTTTAAGTATAATAGAACTTGGACTAAATGGGTGGGTATTATTCTATTTGCTGCTTTAGTAGGTTGGGTTGCCAGAACGGGGTATTTAGGAGGGCAATTAGTTTTTCAACACGGAGCAGGCATTGAATTAA
>NZ_JAVRHP010000137.1:0-5547 GCF_031846505.1 Autumnicola edwardsiae | reverse complement strand
AAATTACCATTTTGGATCGTTCACTTTAAACTGAACCAGAAAACAGGAGATAAGAATCAGGACCTTCGCTGAAAAAGTCTTCTACGGAAACTCTCAAAAATTATTCGTGATGTTCGTGGTGAAACTTAAGGTCGATAATTGACATTTTTAAGTACTCACCTTTTTCAGCATAAATACTTCAACTGAAATAATACCGTAATGCGGAAAGAAATCCTGCTGTTTTAATAAAAAAGCTTGTAAAATGTCTTCCGGAAGAAAAATCATTCCGCTTCAAAAGAAAAAAAATCTGGCCGATAGCTAAAAATGCCAATTATCGGCACTATTTCCCGCTTTTACTTCCGGAAAGACTTCAGTTCCCTTTTAAGTTCTTCCATAGATTGCTGCAATTGCTGAAAAAGGCCATTTTCTGAAGGATTGTCCAGATTAAAGGTGAGTTTGCTGTTTACCTGCCAAAGTTCCTGGATGTCGTTTACCTTCACTTCCAGGGGCAGATATTCTTCATTTAAAGAAATCAGTAATATTTTAGAAGGATCAGGTAATTTTTGCAGTTTTTTAACCAAAACCGAATCGTAAAGCACCACAACATAAACCCTGTTGTTGCTTACCTCATCGATACCGCCCACGGCTTTGGCCATTACCCATTCCCCGGGACGATAATTGGGCAACATGCTGTCCCCTTCTACCTGGAACCCTCTATAGGTGGCATTCCTGAATTCTGGCAACGGAATATCGAACGCCGGCAATTGATTATACCATTCCACATCCTGCACGTTGTGCGGATAACCGGCAGCAGCCTTTTGGTTTACCATCACAATATTTTCACTATCGGCGCTGTTTACCGTCACAACCTTTGGGCTAACATCGCCTTTACTTATCTGCAGGTATTTTTGACCACTATCCCCAAAAAGCCAAAGCGGATTAATCCCGAATTGCCTCAAGAGTTCGGCTACCACTTTTCCTGACAGTTTTGTACGGCCGCGCTCAATGTCTGCAGTAGAATTTTTTATTCCGAGGAGGTCAGCAAATTCCGACTGAGTAAAATTGTTTTCCTCGCGCACTTCTTTAAAGTGCTTTATTTCAATTGTTGCAGGTGTTCCCATAATAATGCTAATTTAGGAAATTATCCAATACAATCCGTCTACAATGGAAATTTTCCATTATTTAAACTATGACTTTTATTTTTAATTGGGCAGGGAAAAACTTAACTTCTGTTTAGAAAAAAATAAGCTTAAATTGAAAAAATTATAAATTCAGATGAAAAAGATTTTAACCCTACTTTTTACGGCATTTTGTATAATTCTGATGCTGTCCTGTGACACCGATATTGATGATGCAGATAATAATTATATTATACTGGAACTTATGAGTGACGAGGATCTTACTTTCAGCAATCGCAGTTTTACAGTGAACCTGTATGGTGGAAATGATAGTATAGCAAACCCATCTGCAGTTCAACTTGCCAGCAATAATTTTGAAGCACAAAATTTTCCCTTTGAGATCAGGCTGGAAATTCCTGCAGATCCATATGCGCCAATTCAGAATTTAGAAGATAACAACAACGCGAGGTTTTATGTGGAAATTGAATGGGACTCTGATAATAACGGACAGCTTTGCCAGGGTGACATTGATCTTGACTACAGGATCCAGAACGTAGAACTTATTAATATAAATCGTCGTGATCCACAGGAAGTTTTCCTGTCCACTATTCCTCAAACCATTCCCTGCGAGTAATTCGCCACATATAAATTAGCAAGCATATAAGAACACTTATAAAAATCTAAAGAAGAGCATCTTTTTGGCCTTTTAGCAAATATTTCGCCCGCTGCACTTCATAACATGCCCGCATCAGCAATTTAAAATTTCCGCCCTGCAAGGCTAGAATTAAAGCTTCCATTTCAGGAATATAGCGACGTGCAAAATTCCGGTCATTTTTAATAATATCACGAGTGTTGTCGATAACATCGGCAAGTTTAACCGTCTTCGCTGCTGTACTCATCTTTGCCTGCCGCTCTACTTCCAGTTCCTTTCGTTTACGACGGTTTAGGTGCTTATAATTCTCCTTAACATACTCATCGGTAAGCTCATGTACCAACCCCGCAACTTCCCGCCCAAACCTGCGCTCAATATCTTTTATGGAAACCTGAGTATCTTCCACCACATCATGCAGATAAGCAGCGCAAATCATTGCTGTGGAATGGGGAACTGTAGTTACAGTCTCTGCCACCCGTTTGGGATGTTCTATATAAGGCTCTTTGGTATATTTTCGTTGTTGATCACCATGTGCCTGCCGGGCAAACTCCAGTGCTTCCTTTTCCATATTTTCTACTCTTTAAGTCATTCAATAGTAAATCTACCGGCTTAGAATTCAATTTCGATCTTGATTCTTTCAGCAAATCAATCTTCTTCTTTGCCCGAAAGTACTGGTTTAAAGTACAGATTTTTTTTTACTGCCGTAAAACCAGTATCTGAAAATGTCAATATTGGCTCTTAAGATTAATATGAAAACTAATTTAAAGTAACGTTAAATACTTTCCTTCAGCACTTGCTTTTTGTAATTTAATGAAAATTAAAAAACAATTAACTTTTTCTATCTCCCCTTAATGTTGATTGTTTAGCTGAAAAAGAAAATATTTAACTAAACTGAGAAAATTATGTTAGCAGTAAATTATCGCGGTCCATTTCGTATCCGTGCCGACAAAAACTTACCCTATCCTGAAATTGAACATCCCGAAGATGCCATAGTAAAAGTACTACGCTCCTGTATTTGTGGATCAGATCTTCATCTTTATCACGGGCTTGTTCCAGATACGAGAGTGGGAACAACTTTTGGCCATGAGTTTATAGGAGAAGTGGTAGAGACAGGATCATCTGTAGAAAATCTTAAAGTTGGGGACAAGGTGATGGTTCCTTTCAATATTGCCTGCGGAAAATGTGCATTTTGCAAGCAGGAGCTGTACGGCAATTGTCACGAAGCAAACCCGCAATCTACAGCCGCAGGAGGAATATTTGGATATTCACACACCACCGGTGGTTATCATGGAGGGCAGGCAGAATATGTGCGTGTTCCTTATGCTGATGTTGGCCCAACTGTTATTCCTGACTGGATGGACCCAGATGATGCAGTTCTTTTAACAGATGTTGTTCCTACTGGCTATCAGGCTGCAGAAATGGGAGGTATCCAGGAAGGTGATACCGTTGTTGTTTTTGGTGCCGGCCCTATAGGAATTATGGCTGCAAAAAGCGCATGGTTATTTGGAGCAGGTCGTGTAATTGTAATTGACAAGCTGGATTACCGGCTGGAGTTTGTAAAGGAATATGCGCAGTGCGAAGTTTTTAACTTTCAAGAACTGGAAGATCCGGTTGTGTTTATCAAAAAACAAACGGATTCTTTGGGAGCCGATGTATGCATAGATGCAGTAGGTGCTGAAGCTGCAGGAAACAAAGTAAATTCGCTTATGGGAAGAAAATTACTTCTTCAGGGTGGGTCTACAACCGCTCTTCACTGGGCGATAAATTCAGTAAAAAAAGGAGGAATTGTCTCCATCGTAGGAGTCTATGGACCGGTAGACGCGCTTGTTCCTATTGGGAATGTGCTTAACAAGGGGATAACTATAAGAGCCAACCAGGCTTCAGTAAAGAGATTATTACCTAAAATGATAGAGCACGTAAAAAACGGTATCCTGGATCCCAAGGCGATCATTACTCACCGCATACCTTTGGAAGAAGTGGCAGAAGGTTATCATATCTTTTCATCTAAACTTGATAATTGTATTAAACCGGTACTTATCCCTCCTGCCGCCGGAATTTAAGCAAAAACAAGCCTAAACTATTAATTAAAAAAAATTGATTATGAGTACAGATGAAACCAGTCCTGAAGATTTTAAAAACAAAAGGGGCGGAGATCACAGCCATATAAAAGGATGGGGAATTGATATAGACCCTAAAAACGATCCCACTTACCCAATCAAAAAACGTACAGACGAAGAAATTAAAGGTTACTCCTGGGAGCGATCGGAACAACAACCCATAAATATAGAAGTGCTGCACTCGGTAGAGCGGCCCAATATAACGGCTGTTTTTGGTACCGCAGCACCTCCGCGAGGGCTTAGCGGAATGATTCGGAGGCATGCGTTTAAGAAAAGTGAATCCAGCTTAGGACGATGGGTGCCCTTAATACTGGCAGATCGTATTAATATGGTTGAAGGAGTTCTAGATGACCTGAAACAAGGTTATCTTCCTAACTTTTTTGCAGAACGCGGACTAAAATCTGAATGGAAATATAACCGTAAAAACTTTGTCATTAAAACAGCTACTGTTGCGGCTGTAGCTTCTGCAGCTCTTATATTGCTGTCCCGCAAGAGTAATAAGTAAGTACATATTATAATTATTAGTGCAAACTTCAACCTTTAATAGGTGAATTTGTACCTGTAATAAAAAAGCCGACTCGTTAAAGTCGGCTTTTCCTTTGGTGCGGGCGAGAGGACTCGAACCTCCACACATTGCTGCACTAGATCCTAAGTCTAGCGTGTCTACCAATTCCACCACGCCCGCTTGTTTGGACAAATCTGCTACCGTTTTCCCGGTTAGCGGATGCAAATATACATAATAGTTTCTATTTTCAAATAGCTTCAGAAAAAAAATTCAAATTATTACCTTTGATTTAATCTAAAACCACAACATGAAAGAGATCAAAAGATATGTAGAAGAAAATAAAGATCGTTTTGTTCAGGAGTTAATGGACTTGCTAAAAATACCGTCCGTTAGTGCAGATTCAGATTACAAAAAGGATATGCTGAAGACAGCCGAAGCGGTTAAACAAAAACTGCAGAATGCCGGTTGTGTCCTGGTTGAAATCTGCGAAACTCCGGGACATCCTGTGGTATACGGAGAAAAAATTATCAGCAAAGATTTACCTACAGTTTTGGTATACGGTCATTACGATGTTCAGCCGCCAGACCCTGTAGGCCTTTGGGAGAATCCGCCATTTGATCCGGTGATCAAAAATACTAAAATTCATCCTCAAGGGGCGATCTTCGCCCGTGGAGCATGTGATGATAAAGGCCAGATGTATATGCACGTTAAAGCGCTGGAATATATGACCAAAAACGACGAACTGCCCTGCAATGTAAAATTTATGATTGAAGGTGAAGAGGAAGTAGGCAGTGAAAATCTAGGCTGGTTTATAGAAAGAAATAAGGAAAAACTTGCCAACGACGTTATCCTTATCTCTGATACCGGAATGATTTCAAAAGATACTCCATCTATTACCACCGGACTGCGCGGACTCTCCTATATCGAAGTTGAAGTTACCGGACCTAACCGCGACCTTCATTCCGGTTTATATGGTGGTGCTGTGGGAAATCCAATAAATATCCTCAGCAAAATGATCGCTTCTCTTACAGATGAAAACAATCATATTACTATTCCAGGCTTTTATGATAAAGTTGAAGAACTAAGTGAGGAAGAGCGGAAAAAAATGGCCGAAGCTCCTTATAATGAAGAAGAATATAAAGACAAACTGAAAATAAACGACGTCTACGGCGAAGC
>NZ_JAVRHP010000136.1:0-5717 GCF_031846505.1 Autumnicola edwardsiae | reverse complement strand
GTAAATTATTTTTTGCTTCTGTAGTTGGTACGATCAAACTCTCTTCTTTTATAAAAGGAGTCTTCGTCGTTAGAAGCCAGGTCACTATCTGTCCTGCGTTGCTGACTGTCCTGCAAAGCCGGATCATTTTGTGTGTCATTAACTTCTGTAGAAGAATCTGCTGTAACGTTTCCCTCGGTTCGGCGGTTTCCTTCAGTTGGATTTGATCTCTCATAAGAATCCAGGACTACTATTTCATATTCCCTGTCAACATTTGAACCTTTTTCGTACCTCTTGGTTTCAGCAAAGGTCTTGTGATCAATCTGGTCAGTATAAACAAAATTCTTGTTGGTGTTAAGCCTTACAAGCCCAACGGGGACTATGAGGTGATTTTCACCGTCTTTATTTATAAATTCATGGACACCACTTTTGGCGCTGTCCCTGTAAGGTTCGTGATTCGCTTCTATAATAGATTTATCCACGTCTATGTCCAGGTACACCACTCTATTTGTGTCCTTGTTTACCAGTAGGTTGTCTACTTTTCCTACTACACGGTTATCTTTATCCTGTACTTCCCAACCACGAACATCGGGGTCATCACTTGCGACCTTGTAGTCTGAAAGTTCATTCAGATAGAATAAATGTTTATTATTGTTTGTGTTACTATTAGTATTTGCCATAATTTTTGTTTTTTAGTTATTAGCTCATTTTTTCCAGAACATCTCCAGCTTCGTCAAAAAATTTATTGACTTTATCTTTTTGTTCCAATGTAAGAACAGAAGGATCGATATCCTCTACAGCAGTCTTTACTTCCTGTACATCCTGTGAAAGATCAGGGAAATTTTCTTGTTGCAACTTCTCTATTACATCTGCAAGATCACTTCCTGCATTTTTTATTTTATCAGCATGATTTGTAGCCATAGGATCATTTGTAATTGCTTCGGCCTGCTGTCTTATTTGCTGCATATCTGTATCAATATTTACATTGAGGTCATTAGCTTTTACCTGGACCGCATTCATAAGATAAATAAGAGCGTTATTGGTGTACTCGTGATCAATACCCATTTTTGATTTGTCTCCTACATAAGACAAGAATCCAGAAATGCCACCCGTGAGGGTATCGCTTCTGTTATCTTCGTATCGTGCTGTACTGTTGTTTTCCTGATAAGTTGTGTCTACAACCTGTTCTTGATTATCCTCATCAGTTATTTCGTTATCGTCGCCATTCGCGAAAAAAAGGAAATACAATATCGCCAGAACAATAAGTCCTGCGATTATCCACGGCCAAATAGGCTTTTTCTTTTCTACTTTAATTTCTGCCATAATTCAGTTTTTTAATGTTGATTAGTCCTGTGACAAAGTTAGAGAAGGAATCGGCAGATTCTATTAAGGTTAAAATAAACCTTTGTTAATAAAGTATTTAGTCTTTTTCAGGAACAGCAATTTTTATTTTTTCTGACAAAATTTTAACATCTACAGTATTCACCTCACCGCGGTATTCCCCGTCTATCTGGAATGCGACAGGCTCTTTACAACTAATTCGGGCTTTTTTCAACTGCAGGATTTTCAGAAATTCGGGACTTAGGTTCACCTCGTTTCTGAGGGTTTTCATAATTTCCAGGATGTCGAGATTCTTAAAAATTAAGATTTCGAATATACCGTCGTCTAATTTTCCTTTCGGATTCACCTTTGCACCTGTACCATATTTACTGGCGTTTGCTATAGCCAATAGAACTCCGTTCTCGGTAGTAGTGCAGTTCTCTGTTTCGATAATGAACTCGAATGGATATTTGCTTTGAATAAGAGTTGGGATTGTTTGTAGAAGATACCCAAACTTTCCTCTAAATGAGGAAGATTCGTAATTATCTATAAGCTCGGCATTTATTCCCAGGTCACTCATATGAAGCCCAAGTTCGTCATTTAAAGAAATGAGGTCTATATTAAGGTAATGCTCACCCAGGGCAACGTTTATCTGCTCCTCCAGGTTTTTGGGAAGGTTCAGGTTTAATGCGAGAGCATTGGCAGATCCGCTGGGGATTATTCCAAGGGTTATATCCATACCTCTAATTGCTTCGGCTACCAATTTAATGGTCCCATCGCCACCGGCAGCTACAATCCGGACAGGTTTTCTTTCTTTAGCAATATTTTTAACATGCTCAATGTCTCTTTCACCTTTGGTGTGGTAAATAAAAACTTCAGTATTGATTCTGGCAGCAATTGCTTTAAAGTCTTCTACCATTTCTTTTTTATCAATATCCCCCGCAATAGGGTTTACAACTAATAAAATTTCTTTAATTCCGATCATATATTTAGCAATATGCTTAAAATTAATTAATTTGGGTAGAAACCTTAGTTAGAGAAAAAATAAAAGAATTGAAACTTGATCTTAAATTATACCGCGGCTACGTAAACGACCAGGAACTTAAAGTCTTTGGACATTTATTTGAATCCTGGGCTCCAGATAAATATAAACTTGATCGCAGAGGTATTAAACATGCATTTTCAATACTGCATATGTTTAGAATCAAGCCACTGGAGAATGTGGAAATAAGGTTAAAGTTTAAAAACCTGAATATTACCACAAAAACCCAGGATGACGGATTCTTCCAATTTACCTTACCATTTACTGAAAACCTTGAGAGTGGCTGGCACGAATATACCGTGATATGTGAGTTACATGAATTCGGAATAATAGAAAAGGGAGAGCTGCTAAAGCCTTATAAAAGTAAATTCGGGATAATTTCAGATATAGATGATACTTTTTTGATTTCACATAGTAACAGCGTATTTAAAAAGTTATACGTGATGCTTTCAAAAAATATCAATAAGCGTAAAATTTTTGATGATGTGGTGCGCCATTACCAGGCACTTAGCATTGCGGGGCAGGATAGTAAAGAAGCATCGAATTCCTTTTTTTATGTCTCAAGCAGCGAATGGAATTTATATGAGTTTATTGAAGAATTTGCCAGGATCCATGAGCTGCCAAAAGCGGTAATCAAGCTGAAGAAAATAAAAACCGGAATCCGCGATTTCTTCTCTAGCGGGAGGGGAAGCCACGATCACAAGTTTGACAAGATTAGTGATATAATTTCCTTCTATCCAAAACTTCAATATGTTTTGTTAGGAGACGATTCCCAACACGATCCTTTTCTTTATGAGAAAGTAATTAAGATGTACCCTAAAAGTATAGGCGCAGTGTATATTCGCCAAACTACCAGGAAAAAGAAAGAAGAGGTGAAAATAGCTTTGAGAAATATGCAGGACATGGGAGTGGAAACCTGCTACTTTCAGAATAGCGACAAAGCAATTGCGCATTCCAAAGAAGTAGAAATTATTTAGGTTTTTGAACGTTTTATTCTGAAGAAAAATCCTTTTCTTCCGCTGAAGAAGTTGAAGTATAATCCTTAATCAAGTTTTATTTGACACCATTAAATTTTGTCGTATCACGGCTAAACCGGCCCCACAAGAACCTTGAAGGTACTATTGGGTTATTAAGTGAGGGAGCCACAATTCCATTTATCGCCAGATATAGAAAGGAAGTTACCGGAAACCTTAACGAAGTTGAAATTGAAAAGATTGACAGACTGCTCAAATCTTTTGATGAGCTTCAGAAAAGAAAAATCACTATTCTCAAGGCTATTGAAGAGCAAGGTTCTTTAACACATAGTTTAAAACAGCAGGTAGAGGATGCTTCAGATCTTGTGAAACTAGAAGATTTATATCTGCCATATAAAAAGAAAAGAAAGACAAAGGCAGATGCAGCCCGTGAGCAGGGACTGGAACCATTGGCGAAAATAATAATGGCCCAAAACTCTTCAAATTCTGAAGAGGCCGCGATGAGGTTTGTAAAAGGACCGGTTAAAAATGCTTCTGAAGCTTTGGAAGGAGCAAAAAACATTATTGCAGAATGGATTAGTGAAAATCAGGTGGTGCGGCATAAATTGAGGCAGTTGTATTCGAGAACTGCAGTGATAACTTCAAAAGTCGTGAAATCTAAGGCGGATACTACAGCTGCACAAAAGTTCTCGCAGTACTTCGATTGGAGTGAAAGTCTAAGAAAAATCCCTTCGCACCGTTTTCTTGCTATACATCGGGCCCAGGACGAAGGGCTGGTAAGAATAAAGCTTGATGTTGAAAAGAAGAAAGCACTTCAGATTATTTCTGAAGTTGTGCTGAAAAGGAATTTCAATTCTTCAGTGATTTCAGAAGCTATAAAAGATTCCTACAAGAGATTATTGAAACCTTCTTTTTCTACGGAATTTTTAAATGAAGCAAAGGCCAGGGCAGATGAAGAAGCTATAGCGGTTTTCGCTACTAACCTGGAGCAGCTACTTATGGCGCCACCACTGGGTAGTAAAAGAATTCTCGCATTGGACCCGGGATTTAAATCTGGTTGTAAACTCGTTTGCCTGGATGAGAACGGCAAGCTTCTTTATAATAGTAATATTTTTCCGCATCCTCCTCAGAATCAAAATACGGAAGCGGTACAAACCCTAAAATCCCTTGCTGAAAAGTATAAAATTGAAGCTATTTCTATAGGAAATGGAACTGCTTCCCGCGAAACCGAACAACTGGTGAAAAGCATTAGTTTCAGTAAGGATATCCCTGTTTTTGTGGTGAACGAAGCAGGAGCATCGGTTTATTCAGCGTCAAAAGTGGCGAGAGAGGAATTTCCAGATCACGACATTACTGTTAGGGGAGCGGTTTCTATTGGCCGCAGGTTGTCTGATCCTCTTGCTGAACTGGTGAAAATTGATCCTAAAGCGATAGGAGTAGGGCAATATCAGCACGAGGTGGACCAGGGAAAATTGAAAGAAAAACTGGATAATGTCGTGATGCTTTGCGTTAACAGGATTGGGGTAAATGTAAATACTGCGAGCAAGGAATTACTGTCCTACGTTTCAGGAGTGGGGCCTGCTATAGCTTCTAATATTATTGATTACCGCAATAAAAATTCAGGAATACGCAATAGACGGGAATTGCTGAAAATTGCGAGGTTAGGACCTAAGGTTTTTGAGCAATCTGCCGGATTTCTTCGAATTAAGAATGGCAATAATTTACTCGATGCCACGGGGGTCCATCCAGAAAGTTACGAAATTGTTGAAAAAATGGCCCGGACCAACACTATGAAAATCTCTGAATTGGCAGAAAATAAGGAGGTGCTTCAAAAATTGCAATTATCGACCTATACTTCAGCTGAAGCCGGATTACCTACTTTAAAGGATATTGTAAAAGAACTGGAAAAGCCGGGATTGGATCCCAGGAGCGAAATTTCCAGATTTGAATTCGATCCCACAGTAAAAACTTTTCAAGATTTAAGGGAAGGGATGAAATTACCCGGTTTGGTGAATAATATTACCAATTTTGGATGTTTTGTAGACATTGGAATCAAAGAAAGCGGACTGATGCACATCTCTAAACTGTCAAATACCTATGTAAGTGACGTAAACTCTGTTGTAAAGCTGAATCAGGAGGTGATGGTGACGGTTATTTCGCTGGATGAAGAGCGAAAAAGGATTCAGCTTTCATTAATTGATTAAAAATTGTTTATTTCAGCTTTTTTCCTGCTAAATACTAGCGAAAAATTTTCCGGAGAAGTCAGTTACGAAATTTGCCAGTTTTCGTATTCAGGCATCACAAAACACCATTTTTGAAATTGATTTTTTGGTTAAAATCTTAGCAGTAATTTTTTCTGAATAATTTCAGAAAATAAAAATTTAAGGTTGCTATTTAAAGCC
>NZ_JAVRHP010000135.1:0-5774 GCF_031846505.1 Autumnicola edwardsiae | reverse complement strand
CGTTAGAAATTACCGCCACCAGGTTTCCTTTGGTGGTGTATTTATAGGCGTTATCTTTATCTTTTTCAATCTCCAGGCAAGGCTCTGCGACACCGGGAGAATAAGCCAGGGAAAGGTCCCTTTGGGTAGCATACTTCTTTGTTGGTACAACTTCTATTTTTCCGGGTTTTGGCTTGGCGTGGTACACCAAAGCTTCTCGTCTCTTCCTCGCTTTATTACTCATAAAATTCATTTTTGCCTTACCAACAAATATAACAAGGTTTCTTTACAAAACTGAAGCAAAAGCTTATTAATACCTCCACCTGAAAAAATGTAGCATCTCTTTATGCCTTCATCAATTCCTCCATATCTTCAATGGTACTTTCTAATCTAACCAGCAATTCCCCATATATAACTGCTGTACTTACCCGGTAAGCTAAAATTCCTAATATGGAAAGCAACGCAGCCATTCCAGTAACAATTAAAAGTTCCAAAGCTAAGTCAAGTTGTTCAAATTTGTTCATTATAGCGCTGTCCTTAAAAAACAACCAGTAAGCAGGAATAGACACTAGAGGCAACCCCACCCCCATAAGCCGGGTAGAAAATTTCATAATACTTTTAATCTGATTTCTATAGTTCAAGAGATAATCGTAAGTACTGTTCTTAACATCCAGCATTTCCAGTTCTTTTAACTTCCTTTGGTTTAAAAAACAGAGTGCTGTAATTAAAGCAGCCACATAAAAACCCAGGATCACTTTTCCCATAAATACCAAAATCCCAAAAATTACTGCTCCGACCGGAATTAAGCTGAAATTGTCTTTTCTGGTCGTCCTTTTTATCTGTTCAATAAGCAAGGTAGATTTGCGTTCATAAAGATTCGACACCGCTGGCGCTGAAAGTTTCTCTTCAGCTTCAAATCCTTTTTTCCAGATATTTTCAATAGATCTTTCCATTAAGTAAATTTTTTAGTTGTTTTTTAATCCGTGTAATTCTCACCCCAATATTATTGGGCGTGGTTCCAATAATGTCTGCGATTTCTTTATAAGAATTTTCTTCCAGGTAAAGCAAAATTATAGCGCGATCTAATTCTGAAAGCTGTCGGATTGCTTTGTAAAGTAGCTTTAAGGATTCATCCTGAAAAGCGTTCTCCTCATCGGGAACATTTTGCACCTGAATATAATCTGAAGACTGAACCTGCTTCTTTTTGCTCTTTCTTAAAAGGCTCATACATACATTCAGGGAAATCCTGTAGATCCAGGTAGACCATTTGGATTCTTCCTTAAAATTTTTGCGGCTATTCCATATTTGAAGGCATACCTCCTGGTAATAATCCTGAAAATCTTCTTCGGTATCTGTATATGCCCTGCAGATTTTAATAATAATCCCGGCATATGGAAGAATAAATTGGGTGTAGAAATCTTTGCTCAAAATTGTCTTTACCTGTTTAGTGATGAAAAACCTGATTTATTACAGGACTGGTAAAAAAACTTAAATTTTGAAGAACTGAAGCATTAATCAAAGCCAAACCGACATTAAAAGGTCGATAATTGCCAATTTTGGGATTAGGCTTTTTTGAAGATCGAAAGTATTTCAACTAAAGTCACTACTCTTTTTTAATGATTTTAAAATTGAGCTTTAGCTTTCATAGTTAACCTTACAAGTACTTTATGTATTAATGAAAAATAATATTATTTTAGTGCCTTAAGCCCCATTTTCATGACACGATTTATCTTTACTTTCTTCTTCTGCACTATATGTGCTTTGAACATGCACGCACAAAATAAAACTTTTAGTCTTACAGAAGTTGATAAAGCTCCCTTTATTACAAAATGCAATGATTCCCTAAACAGCAAAGAATGCTTTAATGCGGAACTAAAGAATCATATTCACCAAAATATTGACATTATGAAATTGGTGGATCATCGGGAATTGCCGGGAAAAGCTTATGTTCAATTTATAATTACAGAAAGTGGTGAAGTTAAAGAGGTGAATGTGAGAACTCACAACAAATATTTAAAAGAAGAAGCACTACGAATATTTGCCGATTTGAAAATTGAACGACCAGCCAGGAAAAATTCTGAAAATGTTGCCATAAAACACGTAATTCCCATTAGCTTCAACACTAAAAATTTTAAAAGCTATGAAGATTTTTTCGAAAAAAACGGAAAGATTCCATCCCAATAGTAGTGCTAACTTTCAAGAAACTTCATATTTCGTTTTAAACCTTCAAATTTTGTCCTTTTTACGGCAGATTTCCTGAAAATTTCATTAAAAGTATCCTTGGTGATCTCTTCCCAGTCCTTTTTTTCATTTTCCAGCAGTTGTGGGTGCGGATTAAAAAGTGGCTCGTTATGAGGTTTAGAAAACCGGTTCCACGGGCACACATCCTGGCACACATCACATCCAAACATCCAATCGTCAAACTTGTCCTTGTAAGAATTTGGCAATTCGTCCTTCAGTTCAATGGTAAAATAAGAAATGCACTTACTGCCATCAACTTTATAAGGTTCCACAATGGCATCTGTGGGGCAGGCATCGATGCAGGCAGTACAGCTTCCGCAGTGATCGGTCACGGGAGTATCGTAATCCAGCTCCAGGTCCACAATTAATTCGGCAATAAAATAGAAGGAGCCGGTTTGTTTGGAAAGTAAATTCGAATGTTTCCCAATCCAACCGAGGCCGCTTTTTGCTGCCCAGGCTTTGTCAAGAACCGGCGCGGAATCTACAAAAGCGCGGCCTTCAATTTGCCCAATTTCGTCCTGCATAAAATGGAGCAACTGCTTCAGTTTGTCTTTTATCACAAAATGGTAATCCTGCCCGTAAGCGTATTTGCTGATTTTATAAGTATTCTCCTTCTGAAATTCTTGCGGATAATAATTGAGGAGCACCGAAATCACACTTTTTGAACCTTCCACCAGTTTTGTGGGGTCCAATCGCTTATCAAAATGATTTTCCAGCCATTGCATCTCGCCGTGCATGTTATTCTGAAGAAAATTTTCCAGCCGCGGCGCTTCTTCCTCTAAAAATTCTGCTTTAGAAATACCACAAGAGAGGAAACCGAGGCGTTTGGCTTCGGCTTTAATCATTTCTGAATATTTCTTCCTGTTACTCATATTTACCTTGGTGTGAACTCCACAATGGCATTTTTCGGCTTTAAGGTGATAAGCGGCTGTATTTCAATTTCAGCTGAAGGAGCTGAAATTTTAAAACGTGAAACCAATTCTGCAACCGTCATAATCATCTCGTACATTGCAAAATTGTTGCCAATACATTTTCTTGGCCCCGCCCCAAACGGAAAATAATACGGCTCATGTTTATTTCCACCTCCTTCAAATCTATCGGGATTAAATTCTTCCGGGTTTTTCCAGTGCTCCTCATTTCTATGGATTTCATATAATGAAAACAACAAACTGGAATTTTTCGGAATATGAATTCCGTTAAACTCATCATCTTCAAGGTTCACCCGGTCTATAAAATAAACCGGCGGATACAGCCGCATGGATTCTTCAACAACCTGGGAAGTATAGGTGCAATTCTTCAGAAATTCAAAATGATCTTCTGAATTTGCCCTGGCCTCTTTTACTTCTGAAGAAATCTTATCCTGTACTTCAGGATGATTTGCAAGGAGTTTGGTAGTAAAAGTCAGCGCATTGGAAGTGGTTTCGTGACCTGCTGTAAACAGGATGAGGATTTCATCTATTAGCTGCTTTTCGCTCATTGCTTCGCCATCTTCATAACGGGCATCCAGCAACATATCCAACAGATCATCCTGCCTTTGGCCGCTTTGCCTGCGCTCAGCAACTATTTTCTTTAGAATTTCCCTGGCTTCCTGCGTGAGTTCCAGGTGGTGTTTAATTTTACCACTCAGTTTAAACCACCAGCCTTTAAAAGGTTGCCGCAATTCTTTGACTAGCATTTTTTGAGCAGCCTCTGTAATATACTGTAATATGTTAATTTCCTCCTGCCCTGCCGCACTGCTAAAAAGGGATTTCACCACCGTTTGGAAAGCCAGGTCATTAAAAATTGGAAAAATATCCATGGCTTTTCCAGTTTCCACCCGATCAATTTCAGTTTTGATGGCCGCATCTACGCTGTCCAACAATTGGGCAAGCTGTTTTTTATGAAAAGCAGGCTGGACCATTCGCCTTTGCTTCCTCCACTGTTCGCCGTCTGTGGTTAGAAGTCCGTGGCCAAGATATTTGGCCATATCTTCTGTTTGGATGGTTGATTTATGATAATTTTTGTGGTTCTTTTTCAGTACATATTCAGCAAAATGAGCATCCCGACAAAAAATCACATTTTTTCTGAAGCCAAGGTCCACCTGGAAAATATCCCCAAGCTTTTGGAAGTTTTCCCGATGAAACGGCAGCGGATTCCGAAGAATAAGATTGGCATTTTTAAGAAACCGGAAGGAGGAAACTGTAGGTATATCGATATTTGCCATTTTTGAAGGTGTTTCAGAATTAAATTTTTGGAAGTAAGTACAGCTTGTCATCCTTAGAAGCCAAACCTAAACCGAAAATTGCCAATTTTCGGCTTCAGCTTAGAAAAGTCCGCCCTGGACGTTGCCTTTTACCCGTCCCAAGTGCCTGTATGCGGCCTCGGTGACCTCCCTGCCACGCGGAGTGCGGTAAATAAAGCCCTGTTGGATAAGAAAAGGCTCATAAACCTCTTCTATAGTCTCGGCGCTTTCACTAACAGCCGTGGCAAGCGTGGTAATGCCTACGGGCCCGCCCTTAAATTTGTCAATTATCGTACTTAATATTTTATTGTCCATCTCGTCCAGGCCATGCGCATCTACATTTAGCGCTTTAAGGGCATACTTTGCGATTTCCAGATCGATTTTACCGTTTCCTTTAATCTGGGCAAAATCCCGAACCCGCCTTAACAGCGCATTTGCAATACGAGGTGTTCCCCTGCTCCTACCTGCAATTTCGATAGCGGCATCCAGAGAAATTGGAACGTTCAGGATATCTGAACTCCGCTGAACAATATCTGAAAGTAGTTCTGTAGTATAATATTGCAGCCTGCTGGAAATTCCAAACCTCGCCCTCATGGGAGCGGTAAGTAATCCAGACCGCGTGGTGGCGCCAATAAGGGTAAACGGATTTAAGTTTATTTGAACAGTCCTGGCATTGGGACCCGATTCTATCATAATATCTATCCGGTAATCTTCCATTGCTGAATATAAATACTCCTCAACAACCGGACTTAACCTATGGATTTCGTCGATAAAAAGAATATCCCGTTCTTCAAGGTTAGTAAGTAAGCCGGCAAGATCACCGGGTTTATCTAGCACCGGCCCCGAAGTAACCTTTAGTGTAACACTCAGTTCGTTTGCCAGAATGTGGGCGAGGGTGGTTTTTCCCAAACCCGGGGGACCGTGAAAAAGGGTATGATCCAACGCTTCCCCTCTTAAATTCGCCGCCTGAACAAATATTTTTAAATTTTCCAGCACCTGATCCTGTCCTGCAAAATCATCAAAACTCAGAGGCCGCAAAGCTCTTTCTACATCAAATTCTTCCGAAGAAAAATTTTCGCCGGTCGGATCCAGATTTTCATTCATATACACAGTTTAATGTTACCAGGTTTGGCTTCAGCTTATCTTTTTCAACTTAATCACAAAGATAAAAGAAAAAACCTCCCAATCCCGAAAGCATTATATTAACCCCACAGTTCCTTATCTTACCAAAGATTAGGAAGAAACAGATCTAAAATAAAAACCCCGCAGGAATAAACTTGCGGGGTTTCTTTATTTTTTTACTCGATAATCGAGATTTTAATGCTCCGAAGCT
>NZ_JAVRHP010000134.1:0-5815 GCF_031846505.1 Autumnicola edwardsiae | reverse complement strand
CCAGCTTTTCATCCAAGAGGTGAACATCGCTTTCAGTATCCATAAGGAGGTCATCAGACGAATACTGTAAAATCCTTTATACCACGTACTTTATTGAGAATCTGAAATCTGTCTAGTTGGCTATAAGAGAAGCCACTAAAACGTGGTCGATGCCTATTACGTATTGGGGAATTATTTAAACCATTTCCTTACGATTATAAAAAAAGGGGTCAGACTTTAAAAAGTCCAACCCCTTTATTTAAACATTTCAACACTTTACAAGGTAGTGTCAGTTTTTGCTTTATAGAAAAATTAAAAGTGATTTAGTATTTCTTATTGATTTGCAGTTTCTAAAAGAGTATTCATTTCCTCTACTTTCTCCTCGTTTCCTAACTGCGTATGGATATTCTTAGCTGTCCTGATTGCCTCAAGGTTTGCAGGGTCTTTTTCAATTATAGTTTCAAGGTACGGAACAGCTTCTTCATACACTTCATTACGCTCTTTCTGTAACTCCTCATATCTTTTATTATCTGCCTCACTCATCCCAAGATCGTTCATTTCTTCAATAATATCCCTCTCCTTACTTAAAACCAGGGCCACCATATTAAGTCTGGCATCTGTCATATCAGGATCTAATTCAACCGCCTTTTCGTAGTAACCCATTGCTTTCTCTTTGTTACCAAGATCTGCACTATTTACACCAAGGTTATAATAAAGAGAAGCATTGTCTGGTGCTATTTGAACAACTTCCTCCATTATTTCGTTGTATTTCTCTTTTTCGCCCATGTTGTAATACATATTGGCTTCAGCCTGCATTAAATCAATGTCATTTGGATTTTCACGTTTTGCGTCTTCCATTGCTGCAATGGCTTCATCGTAATTTTCTTCACTGATATGAATCCTGGCAATAAGACTTGCAATATCACCTTTTTTAGAAGGGATCTGCCTTTCTGACGGGCTCGAATAATCCCCGGTTTTAATCATAAGATCTCTTTGTTCTTTACTGGCCATCATTTCTTCTTCACCTGTCTCTGCATTAACAGCAAGGTACTCTACACCTGATCCATCATATCCTTCTTCTTTAAGCATATTTAAATATTCCAGACCAGTATCGTAATCGCCTGCCTGCACTGCATTATTTGCAGCATAGTATAGATGAATAGTATCTCTTTTTTCACTTAGCTCATAACTGGTGTGTAACT
Organism: Autumnicola edwardsiae; assembly: GCF_031846505.1. NCBI lineage: Bacteria > Pseudomonadati > Bacteroidota > Flavobacteriia > Flavobacteriales > Flavobacteriaceae > Autumnicola > Autumnicola edwardsiae. The sequence goes on along the minus strand of NZ_JAVRHP010000134.1, from coordinate 4,634 downwards.
TTTCAGCAGCACTGGAGAAATTTTGTGAATTTTGATCACTAATCGCTCCCTGAACAAGGCTATTCCTTACAGCAACCAATCCGTCCTGAGCTTCTTCAACACCCATATCTGCTGCTTTTTGAAATGCCTGTGCCGCAGTATTTAAATTTTCCAGAGATATGTTCTCTCCTGTACCAAGATAAGCCTGACCCTTATAAAGGTAAAATCTTTCGGACCATTTGTCATTGGCCTCAGAAAGCATAGGCTCTGCCTTACTTATTGCCTGTTGTGCCTGGGTATAGTTGCCTTCTTCAACAGCATCTCCCGCATCTCTTATTTCACTTTTTTGTGCAAAGGCTGTCAGAGATAGAAATGACAGCGCCAAAGTCAGAATATTCGTTTTCATTGTTTTTGGTTTAATTATTTTTATTCTTCACTATCATCAGCAATAGTTGTGCCATTGCTTTCCGGATCAGTAGGCTCAGGTGTTTCTGCATCTGCCATGGCGTCCACATCGTCCTCATTATGAAGAACTTTTGCCACCGCAGCAATAGAATCTTTACCTTTTAAATTGATTAACCGGACTCCCTGTGTTGCACGTCCCATAACCCGTAAATCTGCCACACCTAACCTTATGGCAATACCAGATTTATTGATAATCATAAGATCATCCTCGTCTGAAACGTTTTTAATAGCAACTAGTCCTCCTGTCTTATCGGTAACAGAAATGGTTTTAACACCTTTACCTCCCCTATTGGTAATACGGTAATCTTCCAGGCTGGAACGTTTTCCATAACCATTTTCTGAAACCACCAGGATATTAGATTCCATGTCGTTTACAGAAATCATTCCCACCACTTCATCGTTTTCATCGGCCAGTGTAATGCCCCTAACTCCCGAAGCATTTCTACCCATTGGTCGTGTCTTTCCTTCTTCAAAACGTATGGCTTTCCCACTTTTTACGGCTAGCATCACCTGACTTTCTCCATTGGTTAATCTCGCCTCAAGCAGTTCGTCGTCTTCTTTAATGGAAATTGCATTAATACCATTTACCCGTGGCCTGGAATATTGCTCCAGGGAAGTTTTCTTAACCTGACCTTTTTTAGTAGCCATAATAACAAAGTGTTTGTTCACATATTCCTCATCTTTGAGGTCCTGTGTACATATAAAGGCTTTAACCTTGTCATCTGGCTCAATATTAATAAGGTTTTGTATAGCCCTTCCTTTAGAGGCTTTACTTCCTTCAGGAATTTCATATACCCTCATCCAGAAACATTTTCCTTTTTGTGTAAAGAAAAGCATGTATTGATGGTTTGTTCCGGAGAAAAGGTACTCCAGAAAATCTTCATTCCTGGTAGTAGAACCTTTTTGCCCTACTCCACCTCTGTTTTGAGTTTTATATTCTGTAAGTGATGTCCTTTTTATATATCCCGCGTGAGAAATGGTTATTACTACCTGCTCATCAGGTATCATATCTTCAATGCTCAGGTCACCACCGGCATACTCAATGGTTGAACGGCGTTCATCACCATACTTTTCCTTTACTTCCAGAAGTTCATCTTTAATCACCTGCATCCTTCTTTCCTTTCTTGCAAGGATATCTTTAAGATCTTCAATGGTTTTCAGGATTTCTTCATATTCTGCGCGCAATTTATCCTGTTCCAGACCTGTAAGCTGTCTTAATCGCATTTCTACAATAGCTCTGGCCTGCACCTCTGTAAGCTCAAACCTGGTCATTAATTTCTCCCGTGCTTCTTCAGCATTACCAGAAGACCTTATAAGGGCAATTACCTCATCTATATTATCTGAAGCAATTATTAACCCCTCCAGGATATGTGCCCTGTCTTCGGCTTTCTTCAGTTCATATTCTGTCCTTCGGACTACAACTACGTGACGGTGCTCTACAAAATGATAAATAATGTCCTTTAGATTCAGCATTTCAGGACGGCCATTTACCAATGCAATATTGTTTACACTAAAAGAAGATTGTAGTGCGGTATGTTTATATAATGTATTAAGGACAATATTTGGAATCGCATCACGCTTAAGCTGGTAGACAATACGCATCCCATTCCTATCAGATTCATCCCTGATCAGGCTTATCCCCTCAATTTTTTTCTCATTTACAAGATCAGCAGTTTTTTTAATCATATCTGCTTTGTTGACCTGGTAAGGGATCTCTGTCACAATAATACTTTCTTTTCCATTCACCTCTTCCAGGCTAGACTTTGCGCGCATTACCACACGCCCACGGCCCGTTTTAAAGGCTTCTCTTACTCCGTCGTACCCATATATTATTCCTCCGGTTGGAAAATCTGGAGCTTTAATATGCTCTATTAATTCATCTATTTCAATATCATGATTATCAATATAAGCAATGGTTCCATCGATTACTTCTGCAAGGTTATGAGGCGCCATATTTGTTGCCATACCAACAGCAATACCGCTGGCCCCGTTCACCAGAAGGTTAGGGATCCTTGTAGGTAAAACCACAGGTTCATTAAGGGAATCATCAAAGTTTAGCTGGGTATCTACCGTTTCTTTATCTATATCTGCCAGCATATCCTCACTTATCTTGCGCATCCTGGCTTCAGTATATCTCATTGCTGCAGGGCTATCACCATCTACAGATCCAAAGTTACCCTGGCCATCCACAAGCATATAGCGCATGCTCCACTCCTGGGCCATCCTTACCATGGTATCATATACAGAAGAATCACCGTGAGGATGATACTTTCCCAAAACTTCTCCAACTATTCTTGCTGATTTCTTATATGCCCGGTTGGAGAGGACACCAAGTTCATACATTCCATACAGAACCCTGCGGTGTACTGGCTTTAAACCATCACGTACATCTGGAAGAGCACGTGACACAATGACCGACATCGAATAATCGATGTAGGCCGATTTCATTTCATCTTCAATGTTGATAGGAATTAATTGTTCTCCTTCAGCCATATTAAAAAAGTTTATTTTAGTTCAAAAATCTAACAGGCCAATTTACGTAATTTCCTTATGTTTTATGCCGCGCTAGCAGCTTCTTTACCCATTTTTTATTAACAAATTTTTAGTGCACTTTCGTTAATAAGTTCATTATTTTGGATTTTGATTAATGGAAGTAATTTCGTCAATTAGCTTACGACTGATCTTAGGTACAGTTTTTGAATTCTAGTGATTAGTTAATTTAAAGAGAGAAAGGAAAACAACATGGATGATAATTTTTCACCAAGAGTAAAAGATGTAATTTCTTATAGTAAGGAAGAAGCATTGCGACTCGGCCACGATTTTATAGGGACAGAACATCTAATGCTTGGCTTGCTGCGTGACGGTGATGGTAAAGCAATAGACATATTAACAGCACTGGATGTAGATCTTACCCATTTAAGAAGGAAAGTAGAGATATTAAGCCCGGCCAATCCTGGTACGGCATCAATATCAAACGAAAAGAAAAACCTGCATTTAACAAGACAGGCAGAACGTGCTTTAAAAACCACTTTTTTAGAGGCAAAACTTTTCCAGAGCACATCTATAAATACAGCACATTTGTTATTGTGCATCTTAAGAAATGAAAATGACCCGACGACGAAGCTTTTAAACAGGCTGAAGATCGATTATGACGGAGTTAAAGATCAGTTTAAGTACATGATTGCAAATGATGAGGATGATTTCTCCGACAGCCCTTCTGCTGAATCATTTTCAGATGAAGGCGATACTGACGATGCCACCAAAGACAATCCGTTTAGCGGTGGTGGTGGCAGCGGCCCCGGAAAAACCACAAAGAAATCCAAGACGCCTGTACTCGACAATTTTGGTCGTGATTTAACTGCAATGGCTGAGGCTGATAAGCTTGATCCTGTGGTAGGAAGAGAGAAAGAAATTGAGCGGGTGTCGCAAATTTTGAGTAGACGTAAAAAGAATAATCCGCTCCTTATAGGAGAGCCGGGTGTTGGTAAATCTGCCATAGCCGAAGGTTTGGCCCTGAGGATTGTAAAGAGAAAAGTATCCCGTATACTTTTTGATAAACGTGTAGTCACTCTTGATCTTGCAAGCCTTGTTGCCGGCACAAAATACCGCGGGCAGTTTGAGGAAAGAATGAAGGCGGTAATGAATGAGCTGGAAAAGAACGATGATATTATTCTTTTTATAGATGAGATTCACACAATTGTTGGAGCTGGCGGTGCTACAGGTAGTCTGGATGCAAGTAACATGTTTAAACCTGCACTTGCAAGAGGAGAAATTCAATGTATTGGAGCAACCACCCTTGATGAGTACAGACAGTATATCGAGAAAGATGGTGCTTTGGAGAGAAGGTTCCAGAAGGTCATAGTTGAACCTACAACTGTAGAGGAAACTATTGAAATCCTTAATAACATCAAGAATAAATACGAAGAGCACCATAACGTGGTTTATACAGATGAAGCTATAGAAGCCTGTGTAAAACTTACGAACAGGTATATGACCGATCGTTTCCTTCCAGATAAGGCTATTGATGCTTTGGATGAAGCAGGTTCACGGGTTCATATTATTAATATAGATGTACCCAAGCAAATTCTTGATTTAGAGCGAAAGCTTGAAGAAGTAAGAGAGAACAAGAATTCTGTAGTCAAAAAGCAGAAGTATGAAGAGGCCGCCAAACTTCGTGATGATGAGAAAAA
>NZ_JAVRHP010000133.1:0-5839 GCF_031846505.1 Autumnicola edwardsiae | reverse complement strand
AAGCGCTGGAAAAAGAATTGGAAGAACGGTTATTCATTGCAGGAATCGAGGTGCTGGAAGCCAGAATAGGTTACCTGGCTTACGCCAACGAGATTGCCAGTGCCATGTTAAAGCGGCAGCAGGCAACAGCCATAGTTGCAGCAAGGCACAAAATTGTAGAAGGCGCCGTAGGCATGGTAGAAATGGCACTTAATGAATTGAGTAGGAAAGAAATTGTAAACCTGGATGATGAGCGCAGAGCCGCAATGGTTAGCAACCTTATGGTAATCCTTTGCGGAGACAAAGACGCTTCTCCTGTGGTAAATGCAGGAACTTTAAATCATTAAAATGAAGAAATTTACCGAAACGCGGGCTTCAGATTGTTACTAAAGACGGGAATAAATTCCTTCTGGGGACCAGAAAACCAAAAGAAGTCAAAAAATAATCCATCAACTATCATCAATAAAGTCTTATGCTAAAAAAGACAATTTTCGGCCTCTTACTTGCTTTTTTGATTCAGTTAACTTTCGCACAGGAAACTTTTACTGAAGAAGAGCTGACTATAAACAACTTTATCGACGGTACGCTTACCACACCTGCGGAAGGCACAGCTTCTTCCCTCGTAATTTTGATCCAGGGATCTGGTCCAACCGACAGGAACAGCAATCAACCCATGATGAAAAACGACGCTCTAAAGAAAATGGCGCATCGTTTAGCCGAAGAAGGAATTGCCACTTTTAGGTACGACAAAAGGATCATGAAACTAAAGCAGTCCGAAATGAAAGAGAAGGATATCCGGTTTACGCACTTTATTGAAGATGCCAGTACGGTCCTGGACTACTTCGGTAAAAACGGGAATCACCAAAAACTTGTTGTGGCGGGCCACAGCCAGGGCTCGTTGGTGGGAATGCTTGCCGCCAAAGACAAAGCAGACGCCTTCATTTCTATCGCCGGCGCTGGACGAAGTATAGACAATATTATCACGGAACAGATTGGACAACAGTTGCCTGATCTTAGAGAGAACACCAGAACAGCTTTGGACGAAATAAAGCAAAATGGAAGCACCAGCAATTATCACCCTTTTCTGAAATCGATGTTTAGACCAGACGTGCAACCGTTTCTTGCTTCCTGGATGCAGTTTGACCCTGCTTCGGAAATTGCAAAACTAAATATACCGGTTTTAATCATCAACGGAACATCAGATGTCCAGATGAAAACCAAAGAAGCAGAATTGCTGAAAGAAGCAAAACCCGATTCAGAAATGGCAATTATCGAGAACATGAATCATGTGTTTAGGGAAATACAGGGAAACGACCAGCTAACAAATTCAAAATCGTATAACGAACCCAATCGGCCGCTGCACCCTGAACTGATTCCCATAATGACAGATTTTATACGGAATCTGGAAAAATAATTAAAATGAGTAATAAAAAAGCATTTGCATTGAGAGTGGATGAGGAGATGCTAAAGGCCATTGAAAAATGGGCTTCTGACGAATTTAGAAGTACCAATGGGCAGATTGAGTGGATGCTGAACAATTCTTTAAAAGACGCTAACAGACACCCTAAAAATAAAACCCAAAAATAAATAATGGCACACAAAATAGTTTTTTCAGATATAGACGGCACATTGCTTAACAGCAAAAGAAGCCTTTCTAACCACACTATTAAAATCGTAAAACATATAAGCGAAAAACTTCCGTTTATCCTTATTTCGGCAAGAATGCCTTCGGCAATGCGACATCTTCAGGATGATCTCGGTATCAAACATTACCCGATAATCGCTTATAACGGAGGACTGGTTTTAGTAGACGATAAACCGATAAGCTCCACTACTATTCCGTTAAATATTGTTGAAGACCTGCATCATTTTAATTCCGAAATGGACTGCCATTTAAGCCTGTACCACAACGATGAATGGTATGTCCCAAGGGAAGATAAGTGGTCTGCCCGGGAAGAAACCAATACCAAAGTTTCTCCGGAAATAAAATCCAATGCAGAGGTAATTGCCAAATGGAAGAAAGAAGAAAAAGGTGCCCATAAAATCATGGCAATGGGCGCCGAAGAAAATATTGATAAAATCAGGGACTTTCTTGCAGAAAATTATGGTGACAAGCTCCATTTGTACAGATCAAAATCTACTTACCTGGAAATAGCCAATAAGGAAATTTCCAAGTTTTCGGCAATTAAATATTTATTGAAGGCACATTATGAGTGCGATGCCCAGGATTGTATTGCCTTTGGGGATAATTATAATGATGTGGAAATGGTAAAAGGCGTGGGAACGGGAGTAGCCGTAGCAAATGCAAGGGAGGAAGTCCTTGAAGTGGCCAAAGTAGTTACTCATGCAGGAACCGAAGACGGAGTCGCTAAAAGCCTTATTGAACTTTTTGAACTAAAGGATTTTTAAATAAGCTTAGGTTAAAATTGTAATTTGCCGCCAAAACCACAATTATCTACATGGAAGAATTACCATTTTTCACCAATGATGCTGTTGTCTTTGGATTATTGATGATAGCCCTTGGCTTTGTTTTCTATACCTCCTCACAAAAGGAAGGTTTTTGGAAGAAATTTTATGCTGTAGTTCCGGCACTCCTTATGTGCTACCTCATTCCCGCAATATTTAATTCGCTGGGATTAATAGACGATTCTACCTCTAACCTTTATTTTGTTTCCAGTCGCTTCTTACTACCGGCAGCCCTGGTTTTAATGACGCTGAGCATTGACTTAAAAGCTATTTTTAATCTTGGCCCAAAAGCGTTAATTATGTTTTTTGCCGGCACAATAGGAATTATAATCGGTGGTCCGCTGGCTATTTTACTATTTTCAGTCATATCGCCCGAAAGTATTGGTGGCGTGGGACCCGATGCCATCTGGCGCGGACTTTCTACAATTGCAGGGAGCTGGATAGGAGGCGGTGCCAACCAGGCGGCCATGCTGGAAATTTATGAATATAACCCAGATCTCTACGGCGGGATGGTGCTGGTAGATATCGTGGTGGCCAACCTCTGGATGGCAATTGTCCTGATGGGAATTGGTAAAAATGAAAAAATCGATGACTGGTTAAAGGCCGATAATTCTGCTATTGAAGAATTAAAGAATAAAGTTTCCACTTATGCAGCAAGTGTCACCAGAAATCCTTCCCTGGCAGATTTAATGATTATGCTCTCACTTGCTTTTGGTGCTGTGGGAATTGCCCACTGGGGTGCCCAAGGGATTTCAGTATTTCTTTCTGAAAATTTTGAAGTCTTCACCGATAGCAAAAGTGCCCTTTCCTCCTTTTCTTCTACTTTTTTCTGGATGATCACCATTGCCACCGCCATTGGAATCTTTCTTTCTTTTACAAAATTCAAGTCCTATGAAGGAGCCGGCGCCAGTAAGCTTGGAAGTGTTTTTATTTATATTCTTGTTGCCACTATTGGGATGAAAATGGATCTTGGGAGCGTCTTTGATAATCCCGCATTAATTGGAATTGGGCTGGTCTGGATTACTATTCACGTTATAATTTTGATACTCACAGCAAAACTCATTAAGGCACCTTATTTCTTTCTCGCTGTAGGAAGCCAGGCTAACGTTGGTGGTGCGGCATCTGCTCCCGTAGTAGCTGCGGCCTTCCATCCTTCGCTCGCCACTGTTGGCGTACTACTTGCTGTATTCGGCTATGTAGTTGGAACCTACGGTGCAATTTTGTGTACAATTTTAATGCAAATGGCCTCCACAGGTTAGTATAAACACGAAATTTATATGATATTTGCGCTCCAAAAATTATCACGATCAAAATGAAAAATATAGGTCTTCTTTTACTATTCGTTCTTTGTATCACTGCATGTTCTGAAAAAGAAAGCAATTTAACCGTAAGAGGAAAAATTGACGGCCTTAAGAAAGGCACCCTCTACCTTCAGAAAATAGAAGACACTCTAATGGTTAATTTAGACTCTGTGGTAATACAGGGTGATCCCCAGTTTGTACTCGAAACCTATATTGAGAGTCCTCAAATGATGTATCTGTACCTTGAAAAAGTGGATAATTCTGAATATGACGACAGGTTGGATTTCTTTGCAGATGCAGGAGAAATAACCATTAATACCAAACTGGAGAAGTTTGAAACTGCTGCAAAGATTGTAGGTTCAAAAAACCAGGAGAAACTGGTGGAATACCGTAAAATCATGAAGCGCTTTAATGACAGTAACCTGGATTTAATAAAAGCCAGTTTCGAAGCACAGCAGGCGCAAAATGAAGATAAGCTAATGGAAATAGACCAGCAGTACGATAAACTTCTAAAGAGAAAATATCTCTATACCGTTAACTTCGCCATTAACAACAAAGATCTGGAGATCGCCCCCTATTTAGCTTTATCTGAAGTTTTTGATGCCAACCTTAAATACCTGGATACTATCTACAACTCTTTAAGTAAAGACGTTAGAAAGTCCAAATATGGACAGGACCTAAAGAAGTTTCTTAAAGAAAGGAAGCAGGAAGAAGAACTCCAGGAAGAGATCGAAGAAGAATATGCCGGGGAAAATTCCTGATTTTATTTTCTATCACAGACTGCGCTTCAATATTAAAGTATTAGTATTTATTTAAAAGTATTGGCAGGTCAATTTTCTAAATTTGGGAAAAGACTTGTATGACTTCTAAGATTCCTTCTGAAAATAAATATGATTTAATTTGTGTTGGCGGTGGTATAATGAGCGCTACCCTGGCACTTATGACGAAACTCCTGGAACCAAAAACCCGGATTCTTATTCTGGAAAGACTTGAAAAAGTAGCCGAAGAAAGTACTGAAGCCTGGAACAATGCGGGAACAGGACATTCGGCATTATGTGAACTCAATTACACTCCTGAAAAAGAAAATGGCGACATTGATGTTTCAAAAGCCATTAAGATTTTTGAACAGTTTGAAACCACCAAACAGTTCTGGGCTCACCTGGTTGAGCAGGGATTAATTCAAACTCCTAAAAACTTCCTGCGATCTGTCCCACACCATAGTTGGGTAAGAGGAGAAGATGATGTAAAATTTCTGAAAAAACGCTATGAGGCTATGACTTCCTGGCCTTTCTTTGAAAACATGAAATTCTCTGAAGATTTTGAAACGCTTAAAAAGTGGTTTCCGCTTATAATGGAGAACAGAAGCAAAGAGGAAAAAATGGCAGCAACCAGGATGGAACTTGGTACCGAAGTCAATTTTGGCAAACTTACAGAAAGATATTTTAATATACTCGAGACAAAATTTAATGTTCCCGTTTTACGTGGTCACGAAGTCCTGGATATAGATCCTGACGAGAGAGTAGAATGGAAAGTTGAAGCAAAAAACCTTTCAACGGGAGAAAAATGTTATTATGACGCAGAACATGTCTTTATTGGAGCCGGTGGCGGTGCGTTACCACTTTTACAAAAAGTAGAAATAAAGGAAAAAGCAGGCTATGGTGGCTTTCCGGTAAGCGGACAATGGCTCTACTGTAAAAACCGGGAAGTTATCGAAAAGCACCACGCCAAAGTGTACAGCAAAGCAGGACCAGATGCGCCACCAATGTCTACCCCGCACCTGGACACCAGAAATATTGATGGTAAAAAAGAATTGCTCTTTGGGCCTTTTGCGGGGTTTAGTACAAAATTCCTGAAAGAAGGATCTAAACTGGATCTTCCTAAAACAATAAACCTCGATAATATCCCATCTATGTGGGGAGTCTTCTGGCATAATCTACCCCTAACAAAATACCTTATAAAACAGGTCACCATGGGCCACAAGGAGCGCATGGAGGATTTAAGGGTTTTTATTAAAGAAGCAAAATCTGAAGATTGGGATCTGAGAATTGCAGGACAGCGTGTTCAGATCATAAAACGGGACAAGGAAGAAGGTG
>NZ_JAVRHP010000132.1:0-5847 GCF_031846505.1 Autumnicola edwardsiae | reverse complement strand
TCAGTTGAATGGTTATGTGGTTATTAACGGTATCTACCTGGAAATCATGAATCCTTTCAGGGAAGGTATACTCCTTCGCCATGACGGACTCCTCGGTGACCATATTCTTTCCTACTTCCTTGGAATTCCATAGAATCTCAATATCCTTTTGAGGAAGCCCCTGAAGGGAAATCAGGAACATAAGGATTAACACTAAACTGGTCTTTTTCATTGTTTTTAAAATTAAATGGCCCGGCCTGTCATTCAGAAAAAGTGTAGGTAACCCAAACCTAATAATCTTGAGACTCTTACATGCAATAGTTTTCTTTTGATTCCGGAGCTACAAAAACCGACAGGAGTAGCTATAAAATCATCAGTAAAACGGATTGTTACTTAGCAGCTCAACCGGCTTTTTGTAGGGCAGAAAGACGTGTGCAGCGATGAATCTAAAGTATATTATTTCTCGATATATTGAGAAAAAAAATGCTGAAAAGCAGAAGCCCTAAAGTGTTAATTTTTAGCACTTAATACTACTCTTTTGTATTGTGTAAAATAATTATTTCCGTACCATTTATATAGGTCTACCTTTTCGCGAACCGATCGAAAAACTTCAAAACATTCGCTATATTTAGCCCTTTTAAAAACCACACACAATGCTTAACAAATTATTGCCTGCGCTACTGCTATTGCTATCTTCTTCAGTAGTATTCGCACAGGAAAAAGAACAAAAAGACCAATGGGATGTTTCCAATCCTTATCCTGCCGACTGGGATATTAAGGAAGTGCCGCTGCAAACCAGCGAAGGCACCTGGATGAACCTGGACGTTAGCCCCGACGGGAAAACAATAGTTTTTGACCTGCTGGGCGATATTTACAGCATGCCAATTACCGGCGGGAAAGCCACAGCTTTAAGAACCGGAATGGCCTACGAGGTGCAGCCGCGGTTTAGTCCTGATGGCTCTAAAATTTCCTTTACCAGCGATGCGAGTGGCGGCGACAATATTTGGGTGATGCAAAAGAACGGAAGCGATGCAAAACAAATTACCGAAGAAGATTTCCGGTTGCTAAATAATGCCGTCTGGACTGCAGACGGGAATTCCATTATCGCCCGTAAACACTTTACCTCGGGACGTTCCCTGGGCGCCGGCGAAATGTGGCAGTATCATTTGGCAGGCAAAGGCGGAATTCAGCTTACCGAGCGCAAAAACGATCAGCAGGATGTAAACGAGCCGAGCATTTCGCCAGATGGCCGCTACCTTTATTACAGCGAAGATATGTATCCCGGCGGCAATTTTCAGTATAACAAAGATCCCAACAAGCAGATCTACGTGATCAAAAGATACGATTTTGAAACCGGCGAAAACACAACAATTACAGGCGGTCCCGGTGGTGCTGCGCGGCCACAGGTTTCGCCCGACGGTTCCAAACTGGCTTTTGTAAAACGAGTCCGCACCAAATCTGTGCTTTATATTCACGATTTCGAAACGGGTGAAGAATGGCCGGTTTACGATAAGCTAAGTAAAGATCAGCAGGAAGCCTGGGCGATTTTTGGCGTTTATCCCGGTTTTAGCTGGATGCCGAACAATGAGGAGCTGGTTTTCTGGAGTGAAGGCGGCATCAAAAAGGCAAATATCGACACTTACGAGGTGCAGGAGATTCCGTTTGAGGTGAATACCACTATCCAGATTGCCGATGCTTTACATACAGATCACGAGGTTTTTTCTGAAACTTTTAATCCCAAAGTGATTCGGCATGCGGTAACTTCTCCCGACGGTAAGACGCTTGTTTTTAACGCCGTAGGTTACCTGTGGAAGAAAAAACTGCCTAATGGAAAACCTCAGCGTCTCACCGACAGTGAAGATTTTGAATTTGAACCCGATTTTTCTGCGGACGGAAAGCAAATTGTCTATGTAACTTGGGACGATGAACGAATGGGAAGCATCAAGAAGATTTCGGTTTCCGGCGGAAAGGCAACTACGCTTACGTCTAAAAAAGGCATTTATCGTAATCCGGTATTTTCAAATGATGGTAAAATGATCGCGTTTGCGAGAGAAGGCGGGAACAGCGACCAGGGACAGGCTTTTAGCAAAGAACCGGGAATTTACCTGATGAGCGCTTCCGGAGAAAACATCAGAAGAATTAGTAAAGAGGGTGATTTTCCGGTTTTTAATGTGGACGACAGCAGGGTTTTCTTCCAAACCGGCGGCTACTTTTTTGGCGACCTCGAGAAAAACCTGAGAAGCGTAAACCTTAACGGCGAAGACGAGCGTACGCACGTGAAATCCAAATACGCCAACCGACTTCTACCCAGCCCCGATAATAAATGGATCGCTTTTTCCAATCTGCACAAGGTTTATATCGCTCCTTTGGTGATGACCGGCCAGCCGCTGGAACTGGACGATAAAACCAAGTCGGTTCCCGTAACGCAAATCACCAAAGACGCGGGTATTAATTTACATTGGTCCAATAATAGCCAAAATATACACTGGACTTTGGGCGACGAATATTTTACCAATAAAGTGTCGGAACGCTTTACTTTTCTGAAAAATTCGCCAGATTCTATTGCTCCAATTATCGAAAATGGCCAAAAAATAGGCCTGGAAGTAAAAACAGACGTTCCGGAAGGACAAATTGCCTTTACCAACGCCCGGATTATCACTATGGAAGGCGATAAAGTGATCGAAAACGGCACCATTGTGATAAAAGGCAATAAAATTGTTGCCATTGGACCTTCAAAAGAAATTAATGTACCGAAAATTGCCAAAATTTACGATGCATCTGGAAAGACGATTATGCCGGGAATGGTAGATGCGCATGCTCATATTGGTGCTTTTAGATATGGCCTTACGCCGAAGCAACACTGGCCAAGTTATGCCAATCTTGCTTTTGGGGTGACCACCGCCCACGATCCTTCTGCTTTAAGTGAGACGGTTTTTGGAATTTCCGAATTGATTAAAAGCGGCGATATGGTGGGACCGCGATTATATTCCACCGGAATTATCCTTTACGGCGCCGAAGGGGATTTTAAGGCGGTGATCAACAGCCTGGACGACGCGAGATCGGCTTTGCGACGGACAAAAGCTTTCGGGGCGACTTCAGTGAAAAGTTACAATCAGCCGCGACGGGAACAACGGCAGCAAATTTTACTTGCCGCAAAAGAACTGAATATGAATGTGGTTCCGGAAGGCGGCAGTACTTTTCTTCACAATATGAACATGATCGTGGACGGCCATACCGGGATTGAACACAACATCCCGATTGCGCCGGTTTACAAGGATGTAAAAACGCTGTGGGGCGAAAGCAAAACCGGCTACACTCCTACCCTAATCGTGAATTACGGCGGAATAAACGGGGAATATTACTGGTATGAAAAGACGAACGTTTGGGAAAATGAAAAACTGCTGAATTTCACTCCGCGCCAGATCATCGATTCCAGGTCCCGTCACCGCACGATGGTCCCGCAGGAAGAATATGAGAACGGACCAATATTAGTTTCGGAAACTGCTAAAGAACTTTCTGATGAAGGCGTAAAAGTGAATATGGGTGCTCACGGCCAATTGCAGGGATTAGGCGCACATTGGGAACTTTGGCTCATCCAGATGGGCGGAATGAGCAATTTGGAAGCTTTAAAAACTGCTACCATTAATTCTGCCGAATATATTGGGATGGATAAGGAAATTGGCTCTCTAAAAGAAGGAAAACTAGCCGATTTACTGGTACTGGAGGAGAATCCGTTAGAAGATATCCAGAACTCCAACACGATTATTTATACGATGATAAACGGCAGACTTTACGACGCCGAAACGATGAACGAGATCGGCAATAATCCAAAAGAACGGGGAAACTTTTATTGGGAGAATAATCGCTACAGTCCGGCATTTGACTGGCATGAGCAGGGGCATGGATGTATGGCGCATTAGTTTCGCTGCGCTCAAGTTTGGAGTTCGGGGTTCGGAGTTCGCTGCGCTCATAGTTTGAAGTTCGGATTGTGGGATAATTAGCCATTAAAAATAATTTTAGATGTAAAAGCCTAAAAAGCTTATTTTCACCCTATGGAACTTTATATCACGGTGGCCATTATTTTTATAGGGATTATTCTATTTGTAAAGGATTACTTTACGATAGACACTACTTCCATTCTTATAATGGCACTGTTTATAGTTTCAGGAGTGCTGAGTCCGGAAGAGGGTTTTTCGGGCTTTAATCATCCCGCAACCATTACCCTCGCCTGTATGTTTGTGATTAGCGCAGCGGTTTTTAAATCAGGGATTATTGACGGACTAAGTAGCAAGATCATCAGAATTGCCAAAATTAACTACCTGCTGGCCCTGGTCACACTTTGCACAACAGCAGCAGTTTTTTCCGCATTTATAAATGATTCTGCAGTAGTCGCTATCATGATTCCGATGGCTTTGCTGGTTTGCCGCGAAACAGGAATTAGTCCGTCCAGATTACTGATCCCGATTTCCTTTTCGGCACTTTTCGGAGGGACTTGTACACTAATTGGCACTTCCACCAACATTCTGGTAAGCGGAATTTCGCAGGAAAGCGGACTTGAACCTTTTAATATGTTTGAATTTTCCCTTCCTGCATTGTGCCTGCTGGCGATTGGGCTTACCTATGTTTTTATTGTCGCTCCAATTTTGCTTCCGCAGAGAGAAAACGCAGAAGAATCCGGTTTAAAAAGACAAGCCGAAAAGTATATGTCTGAAGTCGAACTTGCTGAAGGCAACCCCGATGTGGATCACCCTATAGGAAAATCGGCACTGGTGCGAGACCATAAAGCACAGGTTTTAACGATAAAACGCAAGCACCATCACGTTTACGAGATTAATGCCGACACGATGTTGCGGCAGGGGGATTTGATAAAACTGCTCACAGACCCGGAAAGCCTTGCAAAACTTAAAACCAACCGCCATTATGCGGTAATTGGCGATAAAAAAGATATTTCTGAAATAAAACCTACTGAAGAAACCAAAGAAGAGAAGAAAATTTACGAAGTAATGATCCCATACGGGTCTGGCCTTGCAGGAAAATCGCTTAGGCAAATTAACTTTCGGAATACTTATTATGCTTCGGTGCTGGCGATACGGCATAGAAAAGAGACAATTACCCAGGACGTTGCGCACGTAGAATTGAAGGAAGGCGATATGATGCTTTTATTTGCTTCCGAAAAAAATATCAATACGCTAACCGCCCGCAAATTAGTGGTAACTCTCTCAGAATATCAAAACCGGAATATCGATTACCGGAAGGCTATCCCGGCACTGCTTATCATTACCGGGGTAGTGGCGGCCGCAGCTTTTAACCTTACCTCCATTTTAATAAGTGCGATGGTGGGAAGCCTGCTTTTGGTGATCCTGGCGGTCTTAAAACCTTCAGAAGCTTACGCAGCCATAGAATGGAAAGTAATTTTTATGATGGCCGGTGTGCTTTCTATGGGTAGTGCGCTCGAAAAAACCGGCGGCTCGGCAATTATTTCAGATTTTGTCTTCGAAAATATGGGCGATTTGGATCCCAGGATCACCCTTAGTCTGATTTTTCTTGTTACCTTTCTCTCAACAAACGTACTGTCCAGCAAAGCCGCGGCCGCTTTAATGTCACCAATTGTAATAAGCCTTGCCTCGGCCATGGCGGTAAGTGAAAAGCCGTTTTTAATTGGGGTGATGTTTGCCTGTTCATTAACTTTTATGACTCCTGTGAGTTATCCTGTAAACACCATGGTTTATGCCCCGGGAAATTACAAGTTCAATGATTTTCTAAAATTTGGCACACCTCTTAATTTTATAATCTGGATCGCTGCGTCTTTTATAATACCCATCTTTTTTCCCTTTTAATATGAGAAAAGTAAAATTGCACAACCCGTTT
>NZ_JAVRHP010000131.1:0-5860 GCF_031846505.1 Autumnicola edwardsiae | reverse complement strand
AAATTATCTGCGATTTCCAGTGCCTGTTCTCCGTTGTCTGGTTGTGAAATAATCAGGTTTTCAATATCCACACCCAGTTTTTCGGCATAAAAACGGTCAAAAGCATGTTCTGCATCAATAAAAGCAGCGATACCTCCCGCTTTTTGCGCTTCAGCAATAGCATGAAGCGTAAGGGTGGTTTTACCCGAAGATTCCGGTCCGTAAATTTCAACAACTCTACCGCGCGGATATCCTCCCACACCCAAAGCCAGATCAAGTCCCAGCGAGCCGGTTGGAATGGCATCTACATCCACGATCGCCTGATCGCTCATTTTCATAACCGTACCCTTTCCATAGGTTTTATCCATCTTATCCAGGGTAAGCTTAAGGGCCTTTAATTTTGCTTCTTTTTCTTTATCGTTGCTCATAATTTTTTACTTTTTGAAGAGCTGCTAAATTAACATAAGTTTTGCTGCATCACAATTTTAAAATAGGCATTCTCTATCTAATATATTTTTACTGTAACTAATTAAAGATAAACTTATTTGAAGCTTCTAAAACAAATTTCTGCTTTTTCATTTTAAGCCTTATCTTTGCGCAAATTTTTCTTTTACTCTTATAAATTGGTATAGCATGCAACTGTACAATAAATTAAGCGCTAAAGAGAGAGCAGCATTAATTGAAGAAGCCGGGGAAGACCGGTTGACGCTCTCTTTCTATGCCTACGCGAAAATTGGGAATCCCGAATTATTCAGAAACCATTTATTTATAGCCTGGGACCAGATGGGCGTTCTTGGGAGGATTTATGTTGCCCACGAGGGTATAAATGCGCAACTTTCTGTTCCTGCTCAAAATTTTGATACCTTCAAAAAATTTCTTGATGAGATTTATTTTCTTGAGGATGTACGGTTGAATATCGCTATTGAGCACGATGCAAAAGCTTTTTTAAAGCTGAAGGTAAAAGTGCGCAACAAGATAGTTTCCGATGGACTTAACGATGCCAGTTTTGATGTTACCAACCGCGGATTTCATGTAGATGCTGAAAAATTTAATGCGCTACTGGAAGATCCCGATACGGTCCTGGTGGATATGCGAAACCATTATGAGAGCGAAATTGGGCATTTTAGAGGTGCCATCACTCCAGATGTGGATACCTTCAGGGATTCGTTGCCAATAATTGAAGAAGACCTGAAAGATTATAAGGAAGATAAAAACCTGGTGATGTATTGTACCGGCGGAATACGCTGCGAGAAAGCCAGTGCTTATTATAAGCACAAAGGCTTCAAAAAAGTTTTTCAACTTGAAGGCGGAATTATTGAATATGCCCGGCAGGTAGAAAATCAAAAACTGGAGAATAAGTTTATAGGGAAGAATTTTGTGTTCGATCATCGTCGTTCCGAGAGAATTTCAGAGGATGTTATTGCGCATTGCCACCAGTGTGGGAAACTATGTGATACTCACGTTAATTGTGCTAATGAAGCTTGTCACCTGTTGTTTATTCAGTGTGAAGATTGCGCCATGGAAATGAATGATTGCTGTTCTGAAGATTGCATGAAAATTAATTCCTTGCCTTACGAAGAGCAGAAAGAACTGCGCAAAGGAAAGGGCAACAGCAATAAAATCTTTAAGAAGGGACGCTCAAAGGTTTTAAAATATAAAACCTAAGTTGGCGTTCTGTAAATGGTAGTGCCAATAAATATTGGTATCTTTACTGTTAATATTTTTTTACTAATCTAAAGGTGGTGCCGAAAGATTTGTATCAGATTGCCGTCAAAGTTCGCTTTACAGGCTTTCCGGAGATGCAAAATGTTGAATTTTAGAGCATGTCGATAGCACAGATATAAAAGGCAGCTACCTACAATATATATAAATTTATGGCTTGCACCAGTTGCTCGACCGGTAAAGACGGTCAGCCAAAAGGATGTAAAAATAACGGAACCTGCGGAACAGACGGATGTAATAAACTTACTGTTTTCGATTGGCTTTCCAATATGTCCCTTCCAAACGGGGAAGAACCCTTTAATTTTGTTGAGGTCCGTTTTAAAAACGGAAGAAAACATTTTTTCCGAAATTCAGAGAATCTTAGTCTGAGTATGGGTGATGTTGTGGCCACAGAAGCCTCGCCGGGTCACGATGTTGGTATGGTTAGCCTTGCCGGGGAACTTGTAAGGGTGCAAATGAAGAAGAAGAAAGTTGCGCCAGATAGTGATGAGGTTTTAAAAGTGTACCGGAAAGCTTCACAGCGGGATATTGATGTTTGGCAGGAAGCGCGTGACAGGGAAGATAAAATGAAGGTTCGCGCGCGGGAAATCGCTATCCGTCTTAATCTTCAGATGAAAATTAGCGATATCGAATTCCAGGGAGATGCTTCAAAAGCAACTTTCTATTACACTGCAGACGATCGTGTGGATTTCCGGCAGTTAATAAAAGAATTTGCCAGGGAGTTTAATACCCGTATTGAAATGAGGCAGATTGGCCTGCGCCAGGAAGCTTCAAGATTAGGAGGTATTGGTTCCTGCGGAAGGGAATTGTGCTGTTCTACCTGGTTAACAGATTTTAGGTCTGTAAGCACTTCTGCAGCGCGATATCAGCAGCTTTCGCTTAATCCGCAAAAACTTGCGGGACAGTGTGGAAAGCTGAAGTGTTGCCTTAATTATGAATTGGACACTTATCTGGAGGCATTAAAATCTTTCCCCAGAACAGACACGAAACTTTACACTAAAAAAGGTACTGCCGTATGCCAGAAAATTGACATTTTTCAGGGTGTATTATGGTATGCCTATGAAGGAGAGTGGATGAACTGGCACAAATTAACTGCAGAACAGGCCAATAAAATTATAGCTTCCAATAAGAAGAAAGAACCGGTGGGCAGCCTGGAAGAATATGAAGTGGTATTACAGCTGGAAGAGAACAAGAAGCCGGACTTTAACAATGTAGTTGGGCAGGATAGTCTTACCCGTTTTGACAATCCCAAGGCTTCTACGGGGAAAAGACGTAATAAGAAAAGAAAGAAGAGGAAAGGTAAACCTTCTAAAAATGCGTAAAGCTTTTTTTTTACTGTTGGGAGTATTCACTTTTTTCGGATTGTATTCCTGTGACTCAGATCGTGTTTTTGATGAATATAAATCTGTATCTACGTGGAATAAAGATTCTGTTGTTGCGTTTAACATAGGAGAACTGGATTCTTTGGAGACGTATGATCTTTTTATAAACATCAGGAACAACAGTGAATACAGGTACAGTAACCTCTTTGTGATTACCGAAATTCAATTTCCGTATGGAAAAGTGGTCACCGATACGCTGGAATATGCTATGGCTGCGCCAGATGGAACATGGCTTGGTACGGGTTTTGGTGATGTAAAAGAGAGTAAACTCTGGTACAAAGAAAATGTACGTTTTCCGGAACCGGGGCAATATGAAGTCCATATACAACAAGCCATGCGAAAAAATGGTGAAGTGGAAGGGATTGAAAATTTAGAAGGTATTACCCACGTGGGCTTCCGTATAGAGCAAAGCGCACAGCAATAGTTATCAAAAAAAATGGCTACGTCAAAAAAAAAGAAAGCAGCACCTAAAAAAAGCAAAACTTCCTATATCATTGGTTTCTGGAGTGTTTTCGGAATAGGAATTCTTCTTGTTATTATCCTTTTTCTAATGGCCGGCTGGGGTGCATTTGGTAAAATGCCGACTTTTGAAGAACTCGAAAACCCTGAAACCAATTTGGCTACAGAGGTATTTTCTTCAGATGGCAAAACCCTTGGAAAGTATTATAATGAAAACAGGACTCCGGTAAAATATGACGATCTACCGGAAAACCTTGTGAATGCTCTTGTTGCTACAGAAGATGAGCGTTATTACCACCATTCCGGGATTGATGCCCGCGGTACACTTCGTGCTGTGGCATACCTGGGTTCAAGGGGTGGCGCGAGCACAATTACTCAGCAGTTATCCAAATTGCTGTTTTCTGATACTCCCAACAGCAAAGTGGAACGTGTTTTTCAGAAGATAAAAGAATGGGTGATTGCCACGAGATTGGAAAGGCAGTATACCAAGCAGGAGATTATCACCATGTACCTCAATAAGTACGATTTTCTTTATCAGGCGGTGGGAATTCGTTCGGCTTCAAGAATTTACTTCGGAAAAGAGCCAAAAGAACTACAAACTGAAGAAGCTGCTGTTCTGGTAGCAATGCTTAAAAATCCGATTTTATACAACCCGGCCAAAGAGGAGTTCAAGGATAATGCTCTTAGAAGGAGGAACCAGGTGCTTAAACAGATGGAAAAAAATGGGTATTTAACCCCTTCGGAAAAAGATTCCCTGCAGGCCCTTCCGCTAAAATTAAATTTCTCTCCTGAAGGACACGATGAGGGTATGGCAACTTATTTTCGGGCTTATGTACAGCGTTTTCTTAGAGAGTGGATCAATGAAAATCCGAAGCCAGATGGTTCAGAATACAATATTTATCGTGACGGGTTAAAAATTTATACAAGTATAGATTCAAAAATGCAGGAATATGCTGAAGAGGCTGTAGAAAGACATATCTCCCATCTTCAGAAGGAATTTACCAGGCAAAATAAAAATAACCCTACGGCACCTTTCAGGGATGTGGATGAGAGCGAGGTTGAGCAAATCGTGAACAGCGCCATTAAACGTTCTGTAAGGTGGAAGGAGATGAAGGCAAAAGATATACCTGAAGATGAAATTCTGGCTTCTTTCGATAAAGAACGGGAAATGAGGGTTTTTAGCTGGGCCAGCGCTAATCACACCAAAGATACCGTGATGACCCCCCGGGATTCTATCCTTTATTACAAATCTTATTTACAGGCGGGAATGATGTCTATGACCCCGCAAACCGGTGAAGTAAAGGCCTGGGTGGGTGGTACAGACTTTAAGCATTTTAAGTACGATCATGTTAAACAGGGAAAACGCCAGGTTGGATCTACTTTTAAGCCTTTTGTTTATGCCACGGCAATAGATCAGTTAAAATTATCTCCTTGTGATACGCTTCCGAAGAATCGTTTCACTATTGAAGCAGGAAAATTTGGGCTTCTTAAAGACTGGTCACCTCAAAATGCCGGAAATGATGCCGATAGCTATGTTGGTATGATATCTTTAAAGGATGCGCTTGCCAACTCTGTAAATACGGTAACGGCAAGACTTATAGATAAAACCGGACCAAGACCTGTTATAGATTTACTGGACAAGCTGGGAATAGATACTGAAAATATTCCTGAAGTCCCTTCTATTGCATTGGGCACCCCAGATCTAAGTTTATTTGAAATGGTTTCTGCATACAGTACTTTTGCTAATGAGGGGGTTTATGTAAAACCTTTAGTTGTGAGCAGGATAGAAGATAAAAACGGAACTGTGCTATATCAAAATGTTCCTCAAACCCGGGACGTACTTAGCAAAGAAGCCGCCTATGTGACGGTTAATCTTTTGGAAGGGGTTACTCAATCTGGATCTGGCGTTCGGTTAAGAGGAAACTATGCCACCAACCTGGACCATTACAAACGTGCTGTAACGGGTTATCCCTATAACTTTGACAAGAGCATTCCTATAGCCGGTAAAACGGGAACCACGCAAAACCAGAGTGATGGTTGGTTTATGGGAATGGTTCCTAACCTGGTGACCGGTGTTTGGGTGGGAGCAGAGGACAGATCTGTACATTTCCCCACCATTACCTACGGGCAGGGTGCAACTATGGCCTTACCAATTTGGGGTATGTACATGAAGGATGTTTATGCAGATGATGCACTTAATATTTCTAAAGGAGAATTTCCCAGACCGGAAAATCTTTCTATCGAGGTGAATTGCAATAATTACGGAGGTGAAAACGACTCTTACAGCGATGTTCCCGATGAACTGGATTTTTAGAATT
>NZ_JAVRHP010000130.1:0-5964 GCF_031846505.1 Autumnicola edwardsiae | reverse complement strand
TGAGAAAACTTTTCAGAAAACAGTACAGCAACATCACCACCAAGAAATCTCCCGCGTAGGGCCTTACAAATTTATCACGGACATAAAGTGCAATAAAAATCTCTACAAGGAATAAAATAGCCGTGGCGAGAAAATATTTCTTATTAAAAGTGAACATTTTACATGACTCTTTGCGCTTTTTGAGCCTGCTCCTTTCTTACACCACGAATGTTCGCCTTCAGCATTATTGAAATAACGAGTGCTACTATAATTAGCCCGATAAAGACGTAGAAAACCGGAATATAACTTCCCGTAGCCGCATAGATTTGCGATACCAGCGTGGGGCCAATAAGCCCGCCCAGAGACCAGGTTGTAAGCAAATACCCGTGGATCGCGCCGAGTTCCTTTGTTCCGAACAAATCTGCTATAAACGCCGGAAGATTGGAAAATCCTCCTCCATAACAGCTTACTACCAGGAAAATGAGGATCTGGAACAAAATTGCGCTGCCAATAACCGGAAGAGTAATAAACGCCACCAGCTGAATTATAAAGAATATGATAAAGACCACGGGGCGCGAAAGATAATCTGAGGCTGCTGCCCAGCCAATTCTCCCGGCACCGTTAAAGATCCCCATAATACCAACCATAACAGCTGCGGCTCCCGCCGTCATCCCGCCAATGCTTTGGGCCATTGGTGAGGCAACAGAGATCATCATAATACCGGCGCTGGTATTTATAAGCATAATGGTCCATAACATCCAGAAATGTTTTGTTTTAACGGACTCCCGTGCGGTGAGCTGGGATAAATCCCTGATTTTTTCTTTACCCGAGGCTACGTTTTCTTTCATCCCTTTTGGTAACCATCCCGCCGGTGGTGGTGCGATGTATAAGGCACCAGCAGTCATTAAAAGAAAGTAACTGCCGCCAAGGATGTAAAAAGTGGTGGTGATTCCTACAGATTCCATGAGGCTTGCGGCAACGGGGGCCGTGATAAGCGCGCCGGAGCCAAAGCCAAGAACAGCCATCCCGGTTGCCAGGCCGCGACGGTCTGGAAACCATTTTACGAGCGTGGATACGGGGGAAATATAACCTATCCCGAGCCCTATTCCGCTAAGGAGTCCGTAACTAAGTATAAAGAGTGTGAGGGAATCTATGGAGACTGCAAAACCTGATCCAGCCTGTCCCAAACCAAACAGAACAGCGGCAAGCATGGCAGATTTCCTTGGTCCGTTTCTTTCTACAAATCTTCCGAAAACTGCTGCCGAAGCTCCCCCCAACGTCATCATAACCGTAAAGGCTATGGTAACGGAAGAGACAGACCAGCCCATGGTCTCGCCTAGTGGAATTGTATAAACGCTGTAGGCATATGCCGCCCCAATAGAAATATGTATCGCAATTGCCGATAAAGCAATTAGCCACCTGTTTTTGTTAGACTCCATCTATTTTCTTCTGATTGATTGTTAAATTTTTACTAATATAAAAAAGCTGCAGAGATTTATATTAGAAAGCTTCAAATAAATGAGGGGAAATTGAGGAAAAGATAAAAACTATGGAGAAAACCGAAGATTTGCTGGTGGGTACTTCTTCCCCTGTTCATTTAAAACGTACAGCAGAAGGTCTTTTTTACCCATTACATATGGTTCGTAGTTGCCCGGGGGTGTTATTCCTTTTGCTACCAGATAGCCCCTGTAGAAATTACTCCGTTAGTAAGGCATTTTGCAACCAGTTCAGTTGTATTTCTACAACCACTTTTTTGAAGGATATTTCTTCTATGGGTTTTAATTGTATGGTGAGATAAATTAAGTTCCTCCGCGATCTGTTCTGCATTTAATCCTCTGGAAAAGCGGATTACGACCTCTTTTTCTCTTTGGGTCAGAAGGTCTGAAAGGTCACCAACAGCAAAATTTTCGGGATCAAATTTACCTTTGGAGACTTCAATATTATAATAACATTTCCCTTCATCCATATGGATAAAAGAAACAGTATTTGTGCCAGTCACTTTGAGATGCGAAATATCTGTCTGGAGACAAAAAACATGTTCCGGTGTACCGTTTTCTAAAATACTTAACGGGAAAGCCTGGTACAGCATCGACCTCTCTTTTCCGCCTGCATCCTTTATACGATAGGAAAAAATATTTTTATATTTCAGGACGTCTTCCTCGTTAAGAAAAGACGTATAAAAATCACTGATCACCCTGCTTTTAAGACCGATGAGTTCAATTTCTTCCTGTAAAACGGTTTGCATTAGATCCCCCAGGTCGATATCACCTGCATCTTTATCCACAAATCGCTCTACAGAATCTGAAACATATTCGAGTTGAAAATTATGAAGATTCACAATATAAAAGTAGGAGTTTCCCAGGGCAAATATGGAGGCAAACTTTTTAAAATCTTCGGAAATTTCAAAACGCCGATACTCTTTTACCTTTCGAGAATAAACTTCCTTCCAGTAATCTGAGATTTTTATGAAATCCATTTGCATTAAATGCGGTAGTTTTGAGAAAATAAAGATAGGGATTAAAAAAACCCTAAAGAATTTGCAAGCGCCTTTTAAAGCCCTAACCATAAAATTTAATGAAAAAACCTCCGGAAAGATCCCTGAGGTTTTTCATTTCAAATATTTCTTATTGGTATTGAAGATTAGATTCACGTTGATTTTTTTCTCAAAAATCAAATTTAAAAGCTTAGCCCTACCTAAGCTTTTATCTTGAACCTTAACCAATTCTAAATATTATATGATGATACTAAGATATTAAAACGAAGCCATCTTAAAATACCACTAAAAAGGTAATTTACTCCTTCACTGGTTTTAATTGAGAGTATCTATGGTAATTGTGATGTCCGGTTTGGAACTGTTCTAGGTGAGTTTCTGAACTCTACACGGACCTCTACACTACCACGGGGTTTACAGACAATTTCGTGCGTTTAAATGCAGTTATAAAAGAATTTGAAGTTAAAGATCATATAGACCAGCCTTTTCTGGAAATTAAAATGATTGATCTGAATAGAAAAACTTTACCTCTTTATAGAAGGTTGGATGAGAAGAATAGAAAGATATAATTATTTTTTAAAATCGATTAAATGAATAAGCTCCTCAACTACTATACGAAAAGAATCTCTTACTCTATCAATATCGTGTTGCCTTGAAAAGTACCTACGATTATGGGCAGATAAATCTCCAATTTTTTTTATTTCCGGGAGAGCTTTTTTAGTATTTCGAGAAAGATTCCAATCTGGCTCCTTTAAAAGTTCTGTAATTAAATCACTGAGAAAATAAAAGTTACCCTCACTATTCTTAATGGATTCTTCAACACCATATTTTTCAAAAGTTTCAATTATAAGAATTTCAATTAATTTTCTTGATAGTACGGAGCAAGCATCATAGAGTCCTAAATCATAACAATTAATCGTTTGTTCAGCTATTCGCTCAATATATCCTCTGGTTTCTTTAAATAAACCTAGAGGCAAAAATTTCGACTCGTCCGGATTTGGTAAAATTATGTTTCCAAAATTCTGCTCGAGTTCTTTTCTATATGATCGTTCGAGATAATATTTAGAACCTTTTTTTAGAAATTTTTTATTTTTAATCTTACTCTGTCGGGATAAATAAGCAGGAATATTTGAATATGGTGTTATATGCAATGTGTTAAAACAATCTTCTATTTCTTTAGGTGTAACCCCGACAATTTCCTTCTCAACCTGTAAAAAGTAAATAAAGAAATCAATTTTCTTGCTCGCTTTTTGATTGGAAAAATCTTCAATCGAAAAAATAAAATTTTCTAAACCTTCCATTCAAAATTATTTAGTAATATCTATTCTCACCCTATTGGAACCAATTGTGGTTAATTGAATATCATCCAAAGTATCGTACTTAATAAATTTCTTTCTGTTCTTCACATTTATTACTACCTGTTTAAATGATGCTGGAATTCTTTCTTTTAAAATGTATAAAGCGGTATAAATATGATTTATACTAATTTTCTCTATTTGGAGGACATCTTGAAGATAAGTGATTGTTAAAATAATTTTATCCGCCAAAGACTTGACTTCATATTTTTGAAAAAAATCAAAAATAGATTCCTCTCCTTGTGGTCTAAGATTTAAATCGTCAATTACTTCAAGTGAATCCGCTTTTTTTGATGTCGATTTTTTATTTCGTTTTTTCTCTGCTGGAATCTTCACATTTGGCTTCTTTTTTGAAGAATTAGATCTACTAGTTATAGAATGAGTTCTATTTAGTATTTCCCGGGCATGATTAACACCATCTTCACTAACCAAATAATCATCCTCATTCTGAGCCGCTAGATATCCCTTTCTAAATAAAGATTTAATATTGTTGCTTAAATTCGATCTATGACTAGCAGTCAGTCTTTTTGTACTCTCATACATCGAGATAATATCATTTAAATTAAAAGATTTAGTAGCATAACTTGTAGAATAGAAAGCATAAATTAAAATCCATTCAGTTTCAGAAGAAGGCAGTTGTTTTAAAACAATTTCCCTCAATGCAGGTAGGGCGTCCTTTTCTTCGAAATCTACTGTTTCAACACTGGGTAATTTTTTAGTATCCTTTTCTTCATTGGCTTCGATATAGTAATTTTCGGACATATCAACACCATTAACTATATTTCCTAAGCCATTTTGTTTGATATCGTGAAATTCATTCTTGACCGTTTCCTGATCCCCTTCAAGTTCAATTTCAAAACTCTTATACTTCAATTTAATTCTTAAATTACTCATATAATATATAGTTAGTTAACATGACAAACTTAATTATTAAATTTTTATTAAAGAATTTTGTTATGATTAGTTATTTGCAAGATAATAATTACGCCCCTCAGTCCGCCCCTAAAACAAAAAAAGCCCCACAAACGTACTGTTTGTAGGGCTTTACAAGCATTAAAATGTGGTCCCACCTGAGACTCCCTTCGACTACGCCTGAAAAAGGCTTCGCTCAGGACAGGCTTCTCGTCCACTATATTAGAAAGAAAAAATCCTCCCGAAAAGGAGGATTTTAATTGTGGTCCCACCTGGACTCGAACCAGGGACCACCTGATTATGAGATGCGACAAATGAACTTTCATCTAGCTTCTTTTATCTTCTTATGTGTTGATTATCAATTTTTTATAAAATTTAAATTTTCATTCAGTAGGATTTGTTTTATCTTTAAGTACCCATTTGTTGTACCTATGTTGTACCCAATATTAATTTTATGGCAACTATTAAAATTGTACTAAGAAAGAAAAAATTATCTGATGGGTCCTTCCCGGTTTGTTTGCGTATTACCAAAAATAGAAAATCTAAATACTTTTCTACAATTTTTAAGGCGATGCCATATGAATGGAATGAAACATCGGGGGATTTTAGAAAGAATGCACAAAATTATATTCAAAGTAATCGATTACTCCTCAAACTAAAATCTGAGGCATTTAAAATCTATACCAATCTGGAGATTGAGAATAACAATTTTAGTCTTGATGATTTTGAAAATTGCTTTCGTGTAGAGAAAAATCCGATTCAAAATAACGTTTTTAATTTCTGGAGTGAAATTACAGACGAAATGAATACTGCCGGGAGAACTGGAAACGCCCGTGTTTATAAAGATGTAATGCACGTAGTGAAACTTTATCATCGAAGTCATCACCTTATTTTTAAAGATATCACTCCTGCTTTTTTAAATAAGTTTGAAGTTTTCTGCCGGGCGCGAGGTGGTACCGATGGTGGTATTGGAATAAAAATGAGAGCAATAAGGGCTATTTACAATTTTGCCATCCAAAGAAATATTGCCAGAGAAGAAAATTATCCCTTTAAGGATTATAAAATATCCAAACTAAAAGGGAAAGGATTAAAGAAAGCTCTTAGTTTTCCGCAAGTAATGGAAATTATTAAAATAGATTTGAATAAATATCCACATCTAACACAAAGTAGGAATTATTTTGCTTTCAGCTTTTATACAAGAGGTATGAATTTTGCCGATATGCTTGG